>NZ_JAUQTX010000158.1:0-16173 GCF_059803775.1 Azospirillum sp. UFLA03-27
CGCTTCGATCAGCGGATGCAGAATCTTCCATTCCGCGTCCGTCAGAACCTCGCTTCCGTACTCAACTGCCATCCCAATCAAATGGGCACGGACCTCAAGCGCTAACAGCCCCTAACCCTCTCCCCGCTTTCGGCGGACCAAAGGTCCGCCTGTCGCGTCAGCGCAAAGTGTTTGCGCGTGAGCAGAGGGGAGAGGGGATTTTAAAGGCGATTACCGTGCCCGTCAGGCCGCCTCTTCGACCTTCTCGTTGCGCTCCGGAAGGGCGGCCTCGCGCACCGTGGCGACCGGCGCGCGCGGGGTCTCGTCGACGCGCATGCTGAACAGGTCCGGCCGCGCGTAATGGCCCACCGGATCGAAATCGAGCTTGGCGCCGACCAGATCCTCGACGTCCACCTCGGCGGTCAGGATGCCCTCCGCGTCGACCAGCGGGCCGGCCAGGATCTCGCCGAGCGGCCCGACGATGACGGAGCGGCCGTGCATCATCCACTCGTCCGGCCCGGCGTCGATGCGGCTGGCGTAGTCCTCCGGGAAGTCCGAGCGGCGCATCACCTGACAGGCGCCGATCACGAAGCAGCGCCCCTCCATGGCGACGTGGCGCATGGTGGCGATCCAGCTTTCGCGGTCGTCCGCCGTCGGGGCCGCCCAGAGCTGGACGCCCTTGGCGTAGTAGGCCGCGCGCATCAGCGGCATGTAATGCTCCCAGCAGATGGCGCCGCCGACACGGCCGAACGGCGTGTCCATGACGGTGAGGGTCGAGCCGTCGCCGAACCCCCAGACCAGCCGCTCCGACCCGGTCGGCATCACCTTGCGGTGCTTGCCCATCCGGCCGTCCGGCGACAGGTAGAGCACCGTGCAGTAGAGCGTTCCGCCGTCACGCTCGATGACGCCGACGACCGCGTGGATACCGTGCCGCGCGCAGGCCGCCGACAGCGTCTCGGTCTCCGGTCCCGGCACCGTGATCGCGCCGCGGACGTAGCGGGCGAAGTCGGCGCGCCCCTCCGCCGTGCGCCGGCCGATCGAGCAGCCGAAGTCGAGCCCCTTCGGGTAGCCGCCGATGAAGGCTTCCGGGAAGACGGCGAGCGACGCGCCGGTGGACGCCGCCTCGGCGATCAGGTCGACCGTGCGGGCGGTCGCCGCGGCGGCGTCGAACGGCACCGTCGCCGCCTGCACCGCGGCCACTTTAACCTTGGTCATTCTTGTCGTTCCTTGCAGTGTGTTTCGGTGGATTGAGGCGCGGTGTCGGCCCAGACCGGCCTCACCAGATCGAAGACGTCGCGGGTGCGCAGATAGGCCGAGGGGCCGTGCATGCGGGCGACGAGGTCGAGCGCCTCATGGTCGATGCGGGGACGGTCGGGGTTGCCGGTCAGGACGCGCGTCGCGACATGGGCGTGCAGCACCTCACCCACGAACAGCCACTGTCCGGGACCGCTTTCGAACTCGTGGACCAGACGGCATTCGAAGGCGACCGGCGATGCGGCGATGCGCGGCGGCCGGACCGCGACGCTCGGCAGGGTGGCGAGCCCGGCGAGCCGGGTCTCGTCCACCTCGGGCGGCGCCTCGACGCAGGTGAGGTTCATCGCCTCGGTGAGAGCGAAGGGGACGAGGTTGATGACGAACTCGCGCGTCGCCCGGATGTTGACCGCCGTGTCCTTCGGCCGGTCCGGGCGCGCGAGCACGCCGAGACAGACCACCGGCCGGTCGGAGCCGAAGACGTTGAAGAAGGAGTAGGGGGCCGCGTTCACCCGTCCCTCGGCCGAGCGGGTGACCGCCCAGGCGATCGGCCGCGGCAGGACCGCGGCGGTCAGAAGGCGGTAGCGGTCGGGTGCCGGCAGCGTGGCGAAGTCGAAATGGCGCGTTGGAGGGGCGGGGGCGTCGTCAAGTCGTAGGGTCATGAAGTCTCCTTCGGCGCGGCCCGGCACGGCCGCCGCCCCGTCCTGCGCGATGCGTCGGGATCGCCGGCCGATCAGCCGACGATCTTGACCGTCTTCGGATCGAAGTTCTGGGCGGCGAAGGCGGCGTCCACCTTGCCGGCGATGGTCGTGTCGACGAACTTCGAGACGTCGGGCAGGCGCGGCAGAAGCTTCGCCTCGACGCCCCATTCGGCGAGCTGGTTCAGCTTTTTGATCTGCTCGTCGGAGAGCGCCGCCTTGATGTCGGTGGGCGCCTTGGCGTTCCAGGCGGGGTCGTAGCCCGACGCCTTTTCCAGCACGGCCTCCGGGATGTTCTTCGCCGGCTCCAGCGAGCGGAACCAGCCGTTGACGAGGTCGTGGTTCTGGCTGGCGAAGTACAGCGCCTGGGAGTTGGCGAGCAGGAAGCGTTCCGCCACCTCGGGCCGGTCCTTGAAGAAGCGGTTGTTCGCGGTCAGCACGATGACCGGGGTCAGATTCTCCGAAACGACCTGGGCGAAGCCCGCGTTCTCGAAGAAGCTCACGAACGGGTCGTAGGTGAAGAAGGCGTCGATCCGCTGCGCGCCCACCGCGTCGGCCAGCTCCGCCGGGCCGACATTGACGAAGGTCATGTCGCGGCCGGGGACGAGGCCGGCCTTGGTCATCGCCTCCTGGGCGTTCTGGAAGGCGGTGATGCCGAAGGTGCCGTAGACCTGCTTGCCCTTCAGCCCGGCGACGTCGGTGATCCCCGACTTCTTGGTCACCAGCACCGCCGAGCGGAAGCGCGCTTGCGAGGCGATGGTGGTGACCGGCGCCCCGACCGCCATGGTGGTGACGGCGGCGAAGTCGGACAGCGTGCCGACGTCGGCCGCGTTCGACACGATCGCCTCGTTCACCGCCGGCGAGGCGTTGAGCTGGATCATGTTCATGCGCAGGCCGTTGCGGGCCGCGATGTCGGTGCGCATCAGCACATGGGCGATCTGGGCCGAGACGGTGGTGGTGTTGAACCAGCCCATCTTGACGACGTCCGCGCCCTGCGCGCGGAGGATCGCCGGCTTGGCGAGGGTTGCGGCGGCGGCGATGCCGGCGGCGAGCTGGCCGAAACGACGGCGCGAGAGTGTCGAGGTCACGTTCATTCCCCTTTTTGCCATTCGGGTTTCAGGGTCTCCCACAGGTCGTTGACCGTGGAGACGAACCAGGGATCGGAGCGCATCTCGGCCGTGCGGGGCCGCGGCAGCGGCACGGTGACCTCTTCGCGCACCCGGCCGGGCCGCGGGCTCATCACCACCACGCGGTCGGCCAGGAACACCGCCTCGTCGATGCCGTGGGTGACGAAGATCACCGTCTTGCCGGCCTCGGACGAAATGCGGGCGATCTCCTCCTGCAGAAGCACGCGGGTCTGCGCGTCCAGCGCGCCGAACGGCTCGTCCATCAGCAGGATGTCGGGGTCCGGGGCGAGCGCGCGGGCGATGGCCGCCCGCTGCTTCATGCCGCCGGAGATCTGGTGCGGGTACTTTTCCTCGAAGCCGGTCAGCCGGACCATGTCGATCAGCGAGCGGGCGATCTCCGCGCGCTCCTTCTTCGCCATGCCCTTGGCCTTCAGGCCGAACTCCACGTTCTGCTGCACGGTCATCCAGCCGAACAGCGCGTAGTCCTGGAAGACGACGGTGCGGGACGGGTCCGGCTTGACGATGGGGCGGCCGTTCTGCAGGAGCGTCCCGCTCGACGCCGACTGGAAGCCGGCGACGATGCCGAGCAGGGTCGACTTTCCGCAGCCCGAGGGGCCGAGCAGCGAGATGAACTCGCCGCGGCGGATGCGCAGATCGACCCCGTCGAGCGCGACCACCATGTTGTCGGACGAGGTCCCGCCATAGACCTTGCCCAGATTCCGGATGTCGATCTGGATGTCGGCCGGCTGGGCCTGCGGCGCGCCGGGGGGCGGGGCGGGGGTCTTGAGTGCGGTGTTGGCGGCCATGTTCCTTCGCCTCCTGCTCAATTGCGCTCGGAAGGCGCCCAGGCGTTCACCCGACGCTCGATCCGTTCGAGGACGGCGGACATGGCGAAGCCGACGAGACCGATGGCCACCATGCCCGCGACGACGTTGTTGATCTGGAACAGCATGCGCGACTGCTGGATCAGGTAGCCGAGGCCGGTCTGCGCGGCGATCAGCTCGGCGGTCACCACGCACATCCAGCCCACGCCCAGCGCGATCCGCAGCCCCGGCAGGATAATCGGCAGGGAGGCGGGGATCAGCACGTCGGTGAAGAGCTGCCAGGGCGTCGCGCCGAGGCAGAGCGCCGCGTTCATCTGGTTCCGGTCGAGGCCGCGCACCGCCGTGTAGGTGGCGACGAAGGCCGGGAAGACGGCGCCGAGGAAGACCAGGAAGTAGGACGCGGCGTCGCCGAGCCCGAACCACAGGATGGTGATCGGGATCCAGGCGAGCGGTGGGATGGGGCGCAGTGCCTCGACCACCGGCCGCACGAAGTCCGCGACGCCGCGCCACCAGCCGCACATCAGCCCGAGCGCCATACCGACGACGCAGGCGAGCGCGAAGCCGACGGCCACCCGCTGCAGGCTGGCGCCGAGATGGACCCACAGCGAGCCGTCGAGCGCCATGTCCCAGAGCGCCCCCGCCACCGCGACCGGCGAGGGCAGAAGGAAGGCGTCGATGACGCCGAGCGAGGTCAGCGCCTGCCAGACGGCGAAGAAGGCGGTGAGGCCCAGCGCCGCGCGGAAGGACCGGTCCGTCAGAATGCGGGGAGTCACGGCGCGGCGCGGCGCTCTCTGCATGAAGGGCGGTGCCGCCGCATGCGCTTTTGAATTCGCTTCCATCACCTTCCCTCGTTCCACCGTTCGGCGCCGCCTCGCGGGACGTCAGCGTCCTTGGACGACGACAAAACGATGACAGTGTCGGAAAAACCCGTCAATTCGAAAAATACAAATGAACGGCGCTCTCCAGGCCTAAACTTGCCGTTTTAACGGGCATTTTGTGGAAGAAAAGCCCATTTTATCGTCGTCTTGCTAAAGCAGTGACGCAAAGAGTCGGCATTTTATCGGCAAAAACCGACGATGGACGGGTGGCGCGGAATCGGGCATGTTGCGACGCGATTCAAAAGGGAGCACGTTGGTGAATCTTGAGGAGAAGCTGTCCCGGATCGGCATATCGGGGACGCTCTACAAGCTCTATCTGACGACGATCCGTCTTGGCGGCGGCTCCGTGACGGAGGTGGCGGCGGGTGCCGGCATGGCCCGCACCACGGCGCACGACGCTCTCGCCAAGCTGGAGGCGGAAGGGCTCGTCCGCTTCGTCGATCACGGCAAGCGCCGCTTCGTGGTCGCCCAGGACCCGGGCATCCTGCTGGAGCGCAGCGAGGCCCGGCGGCAGATGCTCGAGGATGTGATGCCGGTGCTGCGGTCGATGTACCATCACGAGAACGGCCAGCCGAACGTCCGCTTCCATCCCGGTCCCGAAGGCATCCGCACCGTCCTGTGGGAGACGCTGAGCGGCGATGAGAAGGACCTGCGCGCCACCCTCTCCATGCGGGAGCTGATGGTCGAGCCGGGGCTGGAGGAGATGGAGCGTTACCTGAAGGAGCGGGCGCGGCGCGGCATCTGGCTGCGGGTGATCCGCTCGGAGGAGCGCGACATCGCCCCGATCTGGCCGTCGAGCCAGGAGGAGCGGCGCGAACTGCGCTACGCGCCCGCCACCTACAACCTGGCGATGACCTGCTTCATCCACGGCAGCAAGGTTTCGGTCATCTCGTCGGCTCGCGAGAGCTACGGCCTGATCCTCGACAGCGCCGATTTCGCGGCCTTCCAGGCGTCCATGTTCGACGCCATGTGGAGCCTGAGCACCCCGGCGCCGACCATTCCCTGAGCGCGCCGGCCGCGGGAAGCGCCGGGTTGGCCCGGCGCCCGCTTTTTCACACAGCCCTCAAATCCGGGCCGCGGCCGTCCACTTGACCGCCGTCAAGGATAGTCGCACCAAATCGGTCAACTTTCTCCGTCATGGCGCACGGCCAACGCTGCTCAAGGCCCCTCCGTTCCACGAAGGCCTGACCCAGGAGAAACGAACGCATGACGGAACGCTTCACCAAAGCGGCCGCCCGAAACATTTTTTACGGCGGATCGCTCTTCTTCTTCGCCGCCTTCGTCTCGCTGACGGCGGCAAGCCACATCTACGTCGTCAACACCGGCACCGACAGCAAGGGGCTGACCGACAGCGTCGCCCGCGGCAAGCATGTGTGGGAGAAGAACTCCTGCATCAACTGCCACACGCTGCTGGGCGAGGGCGCTTATTTCGCGCCGGAGCTGGGCAATGTCTGGATCCGCTACGGCGGCGACAAGGACCCGGAGGGCGCGCGCGCCGCGTTGGCCGGATGGATGGCCGCCCAGCCCAGCGGCATCGAGGGCCGCCGCCAGATGCCGCAGTTCAACCTGACGGAGCAGGAGGTCAACGACCTCGCCGCCTTCCTGGAATGGACCAGCCGCATCAACACCCAGAACTGGCCGCCCAAGATTTCCGGCTGACGAAGGACGAAAGGCCATGAAATACGAATCCCAAAAGGTCGCGCTGCCCTACTTCTACGGCGCGCTGGCCCTGTTCGGCGTTCAGCTCCTGGTCGGCCTGCTGGCCGGCACGGTCTATGTGCTGCCCAACGTCCTGTCGGAACTGCTTCCCTTCAACATCCTGCGGATGATCCACACGAACGCTCTGATCGTCTGGCTGCTGATGGGCTTCTTCGGTGCGGCCTACTACCTGATTCCGGAAGAGGCGGAGCGCGAGCTGCACAGCCCGAAGCTGGCCTACATCCAGTTCGGCCTGTTCATGTTCGGCGCGCTGGCCGCCGTCGTCGGCTACGTCTTCCGCATCCACGAGGGGCGCGAGTTCCTGGAACAGCCGACGTGGATCAAGGTCGCCATCGTCGTCGTGGCGCTGATGTTCCTCTACAACATCTCCATGACCGTACTGAAGGGCCGGCGCACGGTCATCACCAACATCCTGGTGATGGGGCTGTGGGGCATCGCGATCTTCTTCCTGTTCTCCTTCTACAACCCGACCAACCTCGCGCTGGACAAGATGTACTGGTGGTACGTCGTCCATCTCTGGGTCGAGGGCGTGTGGGAGCTGGTGATGGCCTCGATCCTCGCCTTCCTGATGATCAAGATGACCGGCGTGGACCGCGAGATCGTCGAGAAGTGGCTCTACGCCATCGTCGGGCTGGCCCTGTTCTCCGGCCTGCTGGGCACCGGGCACCATTACTACTGGATCGGCACGCCGGGCTACTGGCAGTGGATCGGCTCGCTGTTCTCGACGCTGGAGGTCGCCCCCTTCTTCTTCATGGTCGTCTTCGCCGTGAAGATGGTGCTGAAGGGCGGGCGCGATCACCCCAACAAGGCGGCCCTGCTCTGGTCGGTCGGCTGCGCGGTGACGGCCTTCTTCGGGGCTGGCGTCTGGGGCTTCCTGCACACGCTGTCCTGGGTCAACTACTACACCCACGGCACGCAGGTGACGGCGGCGCACGGGCATCTGGCCTTCTTCGGCGCCTATGTGATGATCAACCTCGCCATCTTCAGCTACGCCATGCCGCATCTGCGCGGCGTCGCGCCCTACCACCAGACCCTCAACAAAGCCAGCTTCTGGCTGATGACTGGCGGCATGACGGTGATGACCTTCGCCCTGACCTTCGCCGGTGTCGTGCAGGTCCACCTGCAGCGCGTGATGGGCATGGACTACATGACCGTCCAGGCGGAGATTGCTCCCTTCTACTGGGTGCGTCTGGCCGCCGGTGCCGCGGTGTTCATCGGCGCCGTCCTCTATCTCTACGCTCTGCTCGGGCCGGTGCCCGCGGGCCGCAAGAGCACCGGAATCGGTGCCGCCGTGCAGCCCGCCGAGTGACCAGGGCCTTCCCCTCCTCCGCACGCCGGGGGAGGGGACCCTTCTTTTCCGACTTCCGTTTTGGCCTTCCGTTTTGGCCTTCCGTTTTCGAGGAGACACCCATGACCCGCAGCGCCCTGAAGGCCATCGCGGACGACCTCGACATCCCCTACTACAAGGCCGTCGGCGACGAGTGCGAGCTGTTCGAGCACGCTTTCCGCCACCGCCTGCCGCTGCTGCTGAAGGGGCCGACGGGCTGCGGCAAGACGCGCTTCGTCTCGCACATGGCAGCACGTCTGGGGCGTCCCCTCTACACCGTGTCCTGCCACGACGACCTGACCGCCGCCGACCTGACCGGGCGTTACCTGCTGAAGGGTGGCGACACGGTGTGGGCGGACGGCCCGCTGACCCGCGCCGTGCGCGAGGGGGCCGTCTGCTACCTCGACGAGGTGGTGGAGGCGCGCAAGGACGTGACCGTCGTGCTCCACCCGCTGACCGACGACCGCCGTCTGCTGCCGCTCGACCGCACGGGCGAACTGCTGGAAGCGCCGGACGACTTCATGCTGGTGGTGTCCTACAACCCCGGCTACCAGAACGTCCTGAAGACCCTGAAGCCCAGCACGCGCCAGCGCTTCCTCGCTATCGAATTCGACTTCCCGGCGCCGGAGGACGAGGCCGTCATCGTCGCCCGCGAGAGCGGCCTGCCGGAGGCGCGCGTCGCCCCACTGGTCCGTCTGGCCGGCGCGCTGCGCGCCCTCAAGGGCCAGGATCTTGAGGAGGGTGTATCCACCCGCCTGCTCGTCTATTGCGCGACGCTGATCCGTTCCGGTGTCAAGCCCGAACGGGCCATCCGCACCGCGCTGATCGAACCGCTGACCGACGACGCCGACGTGCGGCAGGCGCTGCTGCGCGTCGCCGACATCGCCCTGGGTTAAGAGAAGCCGGGATAAGGGAAACGGATCATGCTGTCGCTGCTCGAGCCCGAGGAGTTCATCGGCCGCCACTGGCACCGTCTGGTCGGCGGCCGGTCGAGCCTGCCGCACCATCCCGATGCCGCGGTGACGCTGGAGGTGATCCGGCCCCGGCTGGCGGTGTTCTTCCGCGGGCTGGGCGGTGACCGGGGCGTGCGGTTGGCCGCCGCGGCGCGGGCGTCCTCTGGCCACCGGCTGTCGGTGCTGGAGCGCATCGGCCTCGGCACCGAACGGCTGGAGCGGCCGGCGCTGGACGGCGACGTGCTGCAGTTGCCCGCCCTGCTCGACGTGTTCCCCGACGCGGCGCTGAACGAGCGGCTCTACGAATGGCTCGCCGCCTATTTCGCGCACGCCGAGGCCGATGGCGAGGCTGCCGCCGGTCCGTTGCGGGCCGACCCGCTGCGGGCCGATGTGCGGGCGCTGCGGCAGGCCCACGCGACCACCGCGCGGGTTCTTGCGCGCTGGCCGGGTTTGACCCGCCTGCATGGCGAGCTGTGCGCGGCGCTGGTCGCCGTCCGGCCCAAGCGCTCCCTGCCGAAGGACGAGGCGATGGTGGAGGCGGCGGTGCTGGCTCTGCTGGGCGCCGGTGACGGCGGCGCGGCGCTGGACGGGACGATTCCCCTGGACCGCTTCACCGCTCCCGCCGGCTACAAGCCTTTCCTGCCGGTGCCGCTGTGGGGCGAGGTGTCGGGTCCCGCGCCGTCCGGTGCTTCGGCTGCGTCCGATGCGACGGAGGACGAAGCCGCAACCCCTTCCGCCGAAAGCGACGGCCAGCGCCGGAAGGCGACGCGGCGCGACAGCGATCAGGTGCAGCGCGAGGATCCGCTGATCCTGAACCGTTTCGAGAAGATCTTCGGTTTGGCGGAGATGCTGAACATCCCCCGCCCGGTCGATGACGACGACGAGGACGCCGCCCGCCAAGCCGCCGACGACATGGAGGAGATCGCGCTCGCCCAGCATCAGCGCAAGCCCTCGACCCGGCTGAAGCTCGATCTCGATCTGGCGCCCGCCGCCGTGGACGCGGCGCCGCTGACGGCGGTGCTGACCTACCCGGAATGGGACCATCGCCGCCGCGCCTACCACCCCGCCCATTGCCGCGTCGTCGCCGAACCGGCGCCGGAGGACGGCGAGGACTGGGCGCCCGACGAGGCTGCCCTGCGCCGCATCCGGCAGGTCCGCCGCCAGTTCGAGGCGCTGCGTCCGAAGCGCATGGTCTTCACCAGCCAGCCGGACGGCGACGACCTCGACCTCACCGCGCTGGTGCGCCGCTGCGCCGACCAGCGTGCGGGCGGGGCGGGCAGCGACCGCGTCTATCAGGCGGCGCGCAACGCGGCGCGCGATCTGGCGGTGGCGGTTCTTGTCGACACCTCGCTGTCCACCGACGGCTGGGTGGACGGGCACCGCGTGCTGGATGTCGAGAAGGAAGCCCTGCTGGCGCTGTCCAACGGGCTGAACGCCTGCGGCGACCCGCACGCCATCTTCGCCTTCACCTCGAAGAAGCGCGACTGGGTGCGGGTGCAGACGGTCAAGGAGTTCGACGAGCCCTTGAGCGCCCGGGTGCAGCGCCGCGTCCAGGCGCTGAAGCCCGGCCATTACACCCGCATGGGGGCGGCGCTGCGCCACGCCGCCGCACGTCTGGCGGAGCGGCCCAACCGGCACCGCCTGCTGATCCTGCTGTCGGACGGCAAACCCAACGACGTGGACCATTACGAGGGGCGCTACGGCATCGAAGACACCCGCATGGCGATTCAGGAGGCCCGCCGCCAGGGCATCGCCCTGTTCGGCATCACCGTGGACGCCGAGGCGCGCGACTATTTCCCTTATCTGTTCGGTCGGGGCGGCTACGCGATCTTCCCGCAGGTCACGCATCTGACCAAGGCCCTGCCGGCGCTGTACCGGCAGGTGGTGGGGTAGCTTCTTACCCCCTCGCCTCGATCCGCTCTGCCAGCAGCGCGAGGTGGCCCACCACGGCCTCCTGAAGGCGCAGGGATTCGGTCAGGACCAACTCGTCGGTCGCCTGGGCCGCCACGTCGCCGAAGGCTTCGGCGAGCCGTTCGGAGGCGGCGATCGCCGCGCGCAGGCAGGCGGGCGCGGTGTCGGGAACGGCGGCCTGGGACGCCGCCGCGTCGGAGCCGGCCGGAATCAACGCCCGTTCCTCTTCGGCAATTCGGCTCAGCAGCGCGGCACCGTCACCGTTGCCCAGGGCGAGCAGGCGCACCGCCAGCGCGTTGTGCTCCGCGGCGGTGGCGGACAGCAGGGCGACGGCCAGCCGCTCCAGTTCCGCTGGCGTGTCCGCGCGGGTCGGCTTGTGCTCCGCCCGGCCCCGTTCGCGGCGGAAGGCCTTGCGGCGCTCGCGCCGGAGCAGGGCGGCGTGGCGAAGCTCCTCGCGGGCAAGCGACTCGGCATGGGTGCGCACGGCGTCGTCCGGGGCGTTGGCGGCGATGTAGCTGTAGAAGGCGAAGGCGCGCTGCTCGTTGACCACCGCCAGCGACAGCGCCTGATAGGGCGTCAGCCGCGTGCGCTCGGTCAGCTCTTCCCAGGAGGCGGCAAGCTCCGGCGGCAGGCGCCAGAGGAAGGCCGGTGCGTCGGGGGTGGGGCGGCCGAGGCTGCGCGCCCAGCCGTCCACCGCCTGCACATGGTCCTGCTCTTCCGCAATCAGGGCGCGGAAGGTGGTGGCGGTGTCGGTCTCGCCACGGCGGTCCATCAGAGCCGCCAACTGGATGTAGCGGCGCACCGCCTCCTGCTCCAGCGCCAGGGCGATGCCCAGAAGATCGTCCAGCGAGCGGACCCCGCCCTGAGGCTCGTGGCGCAGCAGCGGCATGTCTTCACCTCAATTTCGAAATACAGTTTGCCTAAAATACAATCTTGTGTCCCGCACGGTCATAATGAGCGGGACGCCGGGAGGAGGATAGTCCGGACTCATTTTCTCCGAATTGACGCCGGTCAAGAACAGGGTTCCGAACTTGTGGTCTCATGGCCGCGTCAAAGGGGCCTGCGGCCTCTTGATCAAGATCAAGACATCAGGGCAAGGGAAATGGTTGCAGACTTCTTGCGGAGGACACGCGTACTGGTGGCTGGGCTGCTGATTCTGCTGGCCGGTCTCGGCACGGCGGACGCGGCAGAAGCGCTGCTGGCGCGGTATCTCGGCACGGTGCAGCCGGGCGATCTCGCCGCCGGTGCGGACCGCTTCGGCGCCCCCCTGCCGAACGCGCCGCTGGTTCCCGTCTACAAGGGCGACACGCTGGTCGGCCACGCCTTCCTGACCTCCGACTTCGTGAACACGACCGGCTATTCGGGCCGTCCGATCCATGTGATGGTCGGGCTGGCGCCGGACGGCACGGTGACCGGGGCGAAGCTGGTGGACCATCACGAGCCCATCGTCCTGATCGGCATCCCGCCCGCCAAGGTCAATGCCTTCATCGACGGCTACGTCGGCAAGAACGTGCTGACCCTGGCCTCGCAGAGCGCGTCCAGCCCGCCGGTGGACATCGTGTCCGGTGCCACCGTGACGGTGATGGTGATCGGCGATTCGATCATCCGTTCCGGCAAGAAGGTCTTGCAGGCGCTGGGCGCGCCGGGAGCGGCCGAGGCCGCGCCGACTGTGACCCGCAGCCTCGACCTGTCCAAGACGGGAATCGAAGACTGGGCCACGCTGGTCGGCGACGGTTCCGTGCGCCGCCTGACGCTGACGGTGGGCGAGGTCAACGCCGCCTTCGAGCGCACCGGCAAGGCCGAAGCCGCCGCCCGTCCCGAGGCCGGCGACCCGAACGACAGCTTCATCGACCTTTACGCCGCGCTCGCCACCATTCCCGCCGTCGGCCGCTCCCTGCTGGGCGACGCGGAGTACGAGGCGCTGGTGCAGCGGCTGAAGCCGGGCCAGCATGCCATCGTCGTGGCCGGGCAGGGGCGCTATTCCTTCAAGGGCTCGGGCTATGTGCGCGGCGGCATCTTCGACCGTTTCGAGCTGGTCCAGCATGAGGGCGCCATCCGCTTCCGCGACCGCCTGCACAAGCGTCTGGGCTCCCTGGCCGCGGCGGGCGCGCCGAATTTCCCCGAGATCGGCCTGTTCGTCATCCCCGAAGAGGTCGGCTTCAACCCCGCCGATCCGTGGCGCCTGCAGCTTCTGGTCCAGCGCGCGACCGCGGCGCTCGACAAGGCCTTCGTCACCTTCGACCTCGGCTACCAGCCGCCGGAGAAGTTCCTGAAGGTCGAGCCGGTGGCCGCTCCTGCCGCTGCCGCGGCGCCGGCCTCCGTGACGCCGGCCACCGTGGCTCCGATGGCCGCCGCCCTGGCGGAACAGGACGCGGCCGACGAGATCCCGCTTTGGCGGCGCATCTGGGAGAACCGGCTGTTCGACGTTGCCGTGCTGGCGAGCGCGATCCTGCTGCTGACCGGCATCTTCTTCTTCCAGGACCAGCTCGTGAAGCGCCCGGCCCTTTACGAGCGGGTGCGCACCGGGTTCCTCGTCTTCACGCTGGTCTGGCTCGGCTGGTACGCGACGGCGCAGCTGTCGGTGGTCAACGTGCTGACCTTCGCCAACGCGCTGCGCACCGACTTCCGCTGGGACTATTTCCTGATGGACCCGCTGGTGTTCATCCTGTGGTTCTCGGTCGCCGCGTCGCTGTTGTTCTGGGGTCGGGGCGCCTTCTGCGGCTGGCTGTGCCCGTTCGGCGCGCTGCAGGAACTGGCCTCCAAGGCGGCGAAGACGCTGGGCGTGCGCCAGATCGCGGTGCCCTTCGGGCTGCACCAGCGGCTGTGGCCGATCAAGTACATGATCTTCCTGCTGCTGTTCGGCCTGTCGCTGACCTCGCTGGCGACGGCGGAGAAGGCGGCGGAGGTCGAGCCCTTCAAGACCGCGATCATCCTGCATTTCGTCCGCGACTGGTGGTTCGTCCTGTTCGCCGTGGCCCTGATCGCCGCCGGCCTGTTCATCGAGCGCTTCTTCTGCCGCTACCTGTGCCCGCTGGGCGCGGCGCTCGCCATCCCCGGCCGGATGCGGATGTTCGACTGGCTGCGCCGCTACAAGGAATGCGGCAACCCGTGCCGGCGCTGCGCCAACGAGTGCCCGGTCCAGGCGATCCACCCCGACGGCTCGATCAACCCCAACGAATGCATCCAGTGCCTCCACTGCCAAGTGCTCTACCACCACGACCGCAAATGCCCGGTCATGATCCAGAAGCGCCTGAAGCGGGAGCGCCGCGACGCTTCCCAATCCACCGGCCAATCCACCGGCACGGTTGCCGAGGCCAAGCCCCGCGCCGCCGTGCTGACCACCGATCCCGCCACCGGGCACCTGTCCGCCCGGCCGGAAGGACTTTGACCCACCAGGTCGAAACAAGAGCCCCGTAAGGGGACATCGAAGGAGTTCACCCATGTCGGAAAATAAGGCGTCGAACATCAAGGTTGAGCGGACGGGCGTGAACCGCCGCGATCTTCTCGGGGGCACCGCCAAGGCGGCGGCGCTGGCCGGAATCGCCGGCGCGGTGGCCGGCGGCACGGCGGGAGGCGCGCTGTTCGGCGCCGGGCCGGCCGCGGCCGCCGGGGCGGGCAACCAGAAGTACGAGGTCAAGCCGGGCGATCTCGACGAGTACTACGTCTTCCATTCCGGCGGCCAGTCGGGCGAGCTGCGCATCCTCGGCCTGCCCAGCATGCGCGAGCTGCACCGCATCCCGGTGTTCAACCGTTGCAGCGCCTCGGGCTGGGGCCTGACCAACGAGAGCCGGAAGATCCTGACCGAGGGTCTGACCGAGGAGAACCGGAAGTATCTGGCCAACCACGGCGGCACTTGGCTGAACGGCGACTTGCACCACCCGCACATGTCCTTCACCGATGGCACCTACGACGGGCGCTACATCTTTGTGAACGACAAGGCGAACACCCGCGTCGCCCGCATCCGCTGCGACATCATGAAGGTCGACAAGATCATCGACATTCCGAACGTCTCGGCGATCCATGGCCTGCGTCTGCAGAAGTACCCGCGCACCGGCTACGTCTTCGCGAACGCCGAGCAACTCGTGCCGATGCCGAACGACGGCAAGAACGTCGATCCGAAGAACTACCGGACGCACTTCTCCGCCATCGACGGCGACAGCATGAAGGTGTCGTGGCAGGTCCGGGTGGACGGCAACCTCGACAACACCGAGGCGGACTACCAGGGCAAGTACGCCTTCTCGACCTGCTACAACTCCGAAAGCGGCGTGACCACCGCGGAGATGACGGCGAACGAGCAGGACTGGATCGTCATCTTCAACATCAAGCGCATCGAAGAGGCGGTGAAGGCCGGCAAGGTCGAGGTGATGCACGGCGTGCCGGTCGTGGACGGCCGCCACGGTTCGCCCTTCACCCGCTACGTGCCGATCCCCAACAGCCCGCACGGCATCAACGCGGCCCCGGACGGCATCCACGTCACCATCAACGGCAAGCTGTCGCCGACGGTGTCGGTGATGGACGTCCGCCTGCTCGACGACCTGTTCGACGACAAGATCAAGCCGCGGGACGTCATCGTGGCAGAGCCGCAGCTGGGCCTCGGGCCTCTGCACACCGCCTATGACGGGCGCGGCAACGGCTACACCACGCTGTTCCTCGACAGCCAGATCGTGAAGTGGAACATCGACAAGGCCAAGCGCGCCTACAAGGGCGAGAAGGTCGATCCGATCATCCAGAAGCTGGACGTGCACTACCAGCCGGGTCACACCCACTCCTCAATGGGCCAGACCAAGGACGCCGACGGCAAGTGGCTGATGGTGCTGAACAAGTTCTCCAAGGACCGCTTCCTCAACGTCGGTCCGAGCAAGCCGGAGAACGACCAGCTCATCGACATCTCGGGCGACGAGATGAAGCTGGTGCACGACGGCCCGACCTACGCCGAGCCGCACGACACGCTGATCGTCCACCGCTCCAAGCTGAACCCGAAGAGCGTCTTCACCCGCGACGACCCGATGTGGGAGGAGGCCCGCCAGCAGGCCAAGAAGGACGGCGTCAACCTGGACGACGACGCCAAGGTGATCCGCGAGGGCAACAAGGTCCGCGTCTACATGTGGCAGCGCGCTCCGGCCTACGGGCTTGAGGAGTTCACGGTCAAACAGGGCGACGAGGTGACGCTCTACATCTCCAACATGGACGATGTGGACGATCTGACCCACGGCTTCACCCTGTCCAACCACGGCATCGCCATGGAGATCGGGCCGCAGCAGACCAGCTCGGTCACCTTCATCGCCGAGCGTCCGGGCGTGCATTGGTACTACTGCCAGTGGTTCTGCCACGCCCTGCACATGGAGATGGGCGGCCGCATGATCGTCGAGCCGCGCGCCACCTGAGGCACCGTTTGCCCCCTCCCTGATCCTCCCCCGCTTCGCAGGGGAGGGGAATTCGGCCCTCCCCTGCGTCAGCGGGGGAGGGCTGTCTCTTATACACATCTCCGAGCCCACGAGACTATAAC
>NZ_JAUQTX010000159.1:0-16162 GCF_059803775.1 Azospirillum sp. UFLA03-27
GTTATAGTCTCGTGGGCTCGGAGATGTGTATAAGAGACAGGCCTGACCTTCGTTGGAAGGGCCGAAGGGAAGCTCTTGCAACCAAAGGCTTATTGGGATGCTTGCGTGCCCAATCCATATACCAACTGAACAAACCGCGACGGGTGTATGCCGTTCTTTTGGGCACCACAGAGGGGAGGCCGGACAGGATGCGCTCCATGGACCCGATGAACCCGCCGATGAACGCGATGGACCGCCAGCGGACGCTGGACTATTTCGAACGACTCGGCCGGGACAAGGTACGGCTGTACAGCGCCATCGACTGCGACCGTTACCTGGGCGGCTGGCAGGTGCGCGAATTGGCCGACCAGTGGCTGGCGGAGAAGGCCGAGGAGGAGCGCCCGGTGCCGTTGTGGCGGCGGATCGTCCGGCGGCGCTGACGCCACCGCACTGTCTTCCTCTGTTTACGCCGCCCCGGCGCTGGCCATCATCTTGCGCAGGTCGTTGGGGAAGACCGGCTTGTGCAGGATGCTGAAGCCGTTGCGGCGGGCCTCGTCCAGCCGTTCCGGGGCGGTGTCGCCGGTCAGGATGATGCCCGGCACGTCCTTGCCGACCAGACCCTGCACCGCGGCCAGCGCTTCCGGACCGGTCCGCCCCTGCTGGAGTTGATAGTCGGCCAGAACGATCTGCGGGCGGCGTCCGTCGGCGCGCAGCCGCTCCAGCGCCTGATCGCCCGACCGCGCGGTCAACACGCTGTAGCCCCAGCCCTCCAGCATCGCCTTCAGGCCGAGCAGGATGATCGCCTCGTCGTCGATGACCAGCACCATGCCCTTGGTCGCGCAGTCGTTGGCAGCCTGCCGGAAGAGGTCCATCGCGGGCGGCGGGACGGCGGCGCGGGGCCTCTCCACGACGACGCGCGGCATCTCCACCGAGAAGACGGAGCCGATCCCCTCCTTCGAGCGCACGCGGACGCGATGGTCGAGCAGCTTCGACAGGCGCTTGACGATGGCGAGGCCGAGGCCCAGCCCGCGGTCGCCGCTGCCCTGGATCTGGGTGAACTCCTCGAAGATGTCCTCCAGCCGGTCGGCGGGGATGCCGACGCCGCTGTCCCAAACCTCGACGCGCAGACGGTCGGGGCCGCTGCGGCGGCAGCCGATCAGGATGCGGCCCTGGCGGGTGTAGCGCAGCGCGTTCTCGATCAGGTTGCGCAGGATGCGCTCCAGATGCGACGGGTCGGTGCGCACCCAGGCCCGCGTCGGGACGGCGCGCAACTCCAGCCCCTTCTGGGCGGCGCGCGGCGCGTATTCGGCGACCAGACGGCCCAGGACCTGACCCAGCCGCACCTCCGCCGGGTTGGCGGCGATCTTGCCGGATTCCAGCCGCGACATGTCGAGCAGGCCGTCCAGCAGACCCTTCAGCGTGTCCAGCGCCTGACGCATGTTGTCGAGCAGCGGCAGGCTGGGGTGGCCCTGCAGGCGGTCACCCAGCGCGGCGGCGAAGAGGTAGAGCGACTGCACGGGCTGGCGCAGGTCGTGGCTGGCGACGGCCAGGAACTTCGACTTGCCGGCGGCGGCGTGCTCCGCCTCCTCCCGCGCGCGGCGCAGGTCGGCCTCGGCCTGCTTGCGGCCGGTCACGTCCACGGCGGCGCAGGTGATTCCGGCCAGCGCGCCGTCCGGGCCGCGCAGCGGGTCGATGGTCATGTCGTAGAAATGGTCCTGCCCGGCGTGGCGGATGCGGACCTCCTCGCGCACGCCCTCGCCGGTCTCCAGCGCGCGGCGCTTGATGGCGGTCAGGGCTTCGGCGTCGACGGCGTCCTCGAACACCTCGAAATCCGTCTTCCCGACGACGCGCTCCGCCGTGTAGCCAAGGGCGGGGTTGTGCATCCAGGTGTAGCGCAGGGCGCAATCCTGGTTGAACACCACGACGCCGGAGTTGCGCAGCGCCGTGCGGAAGCGCTCGTTGGCGACGCGCAGCGCCTCCTCGGTGGACTTGCGCTCGGTGATGTCGATGCCCGAGACGATCAGGTGGGTGATCCGGCCGTCGGCTCCCCGCATCGGGGTGACCCGCATCTCCATGATCGCCGCGCGGTCTCCGGCGATGCGCACCGGCGCGTCGAAGCGCGCGGAGTCGCCATCGGCCGCGCGCTCCACCGCCGTGCGCAGGCGGTCGCCCGCGGCGCCGGCGAAGGCGCGCCGGCAGGCCTCGTGGAAGGGGTGACCGACGATCTGCTCGACCGGCAGGCCGGCGGCCTGGACGGCGGTCTGGTTGACCTGAAGCACGTCGCCCGCCGGGCTCAGCACGCCGATGAAGGTGGGCAGGGCGTCCAGGACGGCGCGCAGATGCTCCTCCGAGCCGCGCAGCGCGCGCTCGCGGGCCTCCAGCGTCTCGGCCATGGCGTCGAAGGCGCGGCCGAGCTGGCCGATCTCCGACTTGCGGTCCACCAGACCGGCCCGCGCGCTGGAATTGCCCGCGCTCCACCCCTGGGTGGCGCGGATCAGCGCCTCGACCGGGCGGCGGATGAACAGGGTGCCGCCGATCCAGGCGGCCAGGATGGCGACCACCAGACCGGTCAGCGTCATCAGCAGGCCCTGGCGGGTGGCGCGGTCGATGGTGCCGGCCACGGCGGTGTGGTCGAGTCCGACGCTGATGAACAGGTCACGCGTGCCCTGGCGGGACGGCGAATAGGCGAGCACCCGCGCCACCCCGTCCATTCCCGGCAGGGTGATGACGCCGCCGCGCGGTTCGCCCAGCAGGTTCATATAGGGCTGCGGCACGCGCTCGCCGCGCTGGGCGATGCCGTTGGGCAGCTTGACCAGGATGGTGCCGTTGCGGTCGGTGACCAGCAGGCTGGCGTTCTCGGGCAGGGGGCGCGCCGCGAAGTTGGTGGCCAGCCAGGGCAGGTCGAGGCCGAGCGTCACCACCCCGGCGACCGTGCCGGCCTCGTCGCGGAAGGGAACGGCGAAGGGCAGCATGGCGGTGCCGGGCTCCGCCGCCGGGCCGGGAGTCGCCCATTCGCCGACGACGAAGCGGCCTTCCTTCAACGCGCGTCGGACGTAGGGAAGGTCGACGGCGGCGGGGGCGTTGCTGGGGATGGCGCTGCACAGAACGGCGCCGTCGCGGTCCAGGACGGTCAGGTTGCGGTATTCGGGGGCGCGTTGGGCCAACCGGATCAGATGGGCCTGGCACTGGGCATAGTCGCCGGACCGCAGAGCGGCCGATTCCGCGATGGAGGTGACCATCAGCCGCGCGCCGTCGACGATCCGCGCCTGCTCTCCCTCGACCAGATGCAGCAGCCGTTGGGCCTGGGCCGCGACTTCCTCGGCGCGTTCCGCACGGAACTGGAACACGCTGTAGGCCTGGATGCCCAGGGCCGGCAGGACGGCCAGAAGCACCAGGAGGAAAAGGCGGGCCAGCAAGGTCATCGTGTCACAGGCTCCCATCGGGCGGGAAAGCAGTCGGAACCAAAAGTCCGCTATCGTTTCGCCTGTGTTCCGAATAACCTTTGCATGGTTAAATCGCAGTTAATGAGCGGGATTTATTTTCTTTCAGGCCGGCAACTTACAGGGTTTCCGTAGGCAATAAAGAGGTAGTTTGGATGGGGGCATTGAAGATTTACTTATGAAGTTCTCCTAAAATTTTTAGAATTCTGTTATCGAAGGGGGTAATCACCAATCCTTTCGATGAGGGAACCGACGCAGGTCGGCACCGGGTGCCTCCGGGACAAGGCACCCGGTGCGTCGTGGCGGGTCAGGCCAGCGTATCCACGCCCTGCGAACCGCGCGGCGCCAGGGATGAAAAAGCCTTCTGCGCCTCTGACAGATCACCCGACTGAAGCGCGCCGCTCATGCTTTGCAGGGCCGTCTTGAACAGGTCGGCCACCGACGAGGAGGAGGATGAGGAGGAGGACGCGTCGTCGTCCGACGTCTCCTGCAGGAAGGAAAGCAGCGACGAGACGGACTCCTGCGCGCCCGACAGGTCGCCGGATTGCAGGGCCTGCGACAGACCGCCCATGGCGTCCTTCATCACGTCCGGCGGCCCATCCGCGCCGCCCGGCGGCGGGCCGGGAGGCGGACCGCCAGCACCGCCGGGGCCGCCCTGTCCCTTGGCGCCCTTCCGACCGTTCGCTTCGAAGGCCTGCTGGACCTGCGAGACGTCTCCGGTCTGCAGCGCGTCGCCCACGGTGGTCAGCATCTTGTTGAGGGGGGAGTTGGCGTCGGACGCCGAACCGCTCTGGCTTTGCAGTTTGGACAGCGAATCATAGGCGCTCTGGATCGAATCGAGGTCACCGGATTTCACGGCGTCCTTCAACTGATGCATGCCGTCGCGGATGTCCTTGCCCGGTCCGGCGGCCCGCTGCTGGGCGATGCCGGACATGGCCGATGACGTCACGCTTGAGATGGACATGGCGTTCTCCTTCGTCCTGTGCCGGACTCCGCCGTGCGGACGGAGTTTGGTCTGGACGGGGCGGGTTGCGGATGCCGGATTGGACGCGCGTCCGCCGCGACTCCTGCGCGGCGTCCAGAAAATATTTATCTGCAACTCTTTGGCGAAGCGTTACCTTGGGTGGATGTGCGTGTCTGCCACAACCCACGGTGAATGCGGAAAGCACGCCGCCGCTGAACCGGATCACCCGCTTCCAGAGGAGCAGGGGCGTGCTACAGTGCACACCCCGCCGCTCCGGAAGACCCGCTTGCCCTTGAAGTCCCATCATCGTCCGCTGGTTCTTCTGGTGCTGGCCGCGCTGCTGCCGCTGGTTGTCCTGTCCGCGGTTCTCGGCGGCGCCTGGCTGCGCGGGCAGCAGAGCGCGATGGAAGCCAACGCCGTCGCCCTTGTGGACCGCCTGTCGGCCCTTGTGGACCGCGAGTTGTCCGCGCAGACGGACGCGCTGAAGGCGGTGGCGGCGTCGCCCCTGCTGGACAGTTTGGCCACGGGCCATGAGGTCGATGCCGTGACCTTCTTCGAATACGCCGAGCGGGTGCAGAGCGCGCTTCCCCTGTGGTCGACCATCGTCCTCAGCGATGTCGAGGGCAACCGGCTGGTCGACGCTCCCTTCCTGGTGGGCGGTGTCCGGGGCAGGGTGCTGGAGATGGACAGCCATCGGCGCGTGGTGGAGACGGGCAAGCCGGCGGTCGGCACGATCCTGCGCGGCCCGCGCGGCGGCTACGCCTTCCCCATCCGCGTTCCGGTGACGCGCAACGGCGCGCCGGTCGCCGTCCTCTCGGCGGTGGTGATGCCGGAGGCATTCCAGAGCCTTCTGTTCGGCAACCGCCTGCCGACGGGCTGGATCGCTGCGGTCATAGACGCCGAAGGGCGTCTGGTGGCACGGGCCGGCGGCGACGCGGACATGATCGGGCGCCACGCCAGCGAAAACGCGCTCCGCGCCCGCCGCGCCGCCGGCAGCGGCGTCTATGAGGGAATGAGCCTGGAGGGCGTGTCGACGGTGGTCGCCTTCCGCACGCTGCCCGACTACGGGTGGTCGGTTCACTTCGCCATCCCGCAGGACGCCTATCGGGCACCGGTCTCCAACGCGCTGTGGCTGGCCGGGGCGGGGGCGTTGGCCAGCCTGTTGATGGCCGGCGCCTTCCTGTTGCTCCTCGCCCGCGAGTTGCGGCTGCGCCGCCGCCAGGAGGCGGCGCGGGAGGAAAGCCTGCGGCTGGAGGCCCTGGGCCGCATGACCGGCGGCGTCGCCCACGACATCGCCAATCTGCTGACCGTGGTGATGAGCGGCATCGCCGCCATCCGCAGCCGTCCCGACGATCCGGAGCGCATCGCCCGCGTGCTGCCCGAGATCGAGGGTGCCGTGGCGCGCGGGCAGGCGCTGATGCGGCAGATGGCCGCCTTCGGCCGGCGCAGCGTCTATGAGCCGGTGCCCTTCCGCCTTCAGGGCCGCAAGGCGTCTTTGGAGGCCCTGCTGGCGCGCTCCGCCGGCAGCGCGGTGGACACCGTCCTGATCGTTCCGGACGACCTCTGGCCGATCATCGCCGATCCGGACGCCATGGAGGTGGCGCTGCTCAATCTGGCGGTGAACGCGCGCGACGCCATGGCGGAGGGTGGCGCGCTGACCGTCATGGCGGAAAACCGCGCCCTGCCGGGGCGGCGGAGCGACGACACCGGCCTGACCGGCGATTTCGTGGCGCTGGCCGTCCGCGACACCGGAACCGGCATCCCGCCGGAGCATCTGCGCCGCATCTTCGAACCCTTCTTCACCACCAAGCCAGATGGCAAGGGGACCGGGCTGGGGCTCAGCCAGGTCTTCGGCTTCGCCCGGCAGTCGGGCGGGACGGTCACGGTGACCAGCACGGTCGGGGCCGGCACCACCGTCACGCTCTATCTGCCGCGGGCGGCGACGGACGATGGTGCCGGCCGACCCGGGCCGCAGCCGGAATAGTGATGAGGGCGGCGGGGAACCGCCATGCCGCGCGCCGTGTTGAACGGGCGCCATGGACACCGCATTCCGCACGCCCCCCCATTCCACCACGACGGACGGCGCCCCGCGCACGGTCGGCGTGGAGGTCGAATTCGCCAACCTTGACGCCCCGTCCGCGGCGGCGGTGGTGCGTGGCCTTTACGGCGGCGCGCTGGAGCCGGAGAGTCCACACCGCTGCCGGGTGACCGGCACGCGGCTGGGCGATTTCGCGGTGGAGCTGGACATGCGCTCCGCGCATCCGGGCAAGCCGGAGGCCGGCAATGCGGAAGACGGCGACGCCGGTCCGCTGGGAAAAGTGGTGGGCAAGGCGGTGGATGGCATGGTGGAGGCGCTGCGGCCCTGGTGGGGCAACATCGGCAGCCTCGTCATGCCCTTCGAGATCGCCGCCCCGCCCATTCCCATCGCCCGGCTGGCCGAACTGGAACCCCTGTTCATCGCCCTGAGCGCCCAGGGGGCCGCCGGCACGGACGCCAGCCCGCTGTTCGCCTTCGGCCTGCACCTGAACCCGCAGGTGGCGCGCACCGACGGCGCGTATGTGCTGGACCATCTGAAGGCCTTCCTGCTGCTGGCCCCCTGGCTGCGCCGCGAGATCCGCGTGGACCCGACCCGGCGCCTGACCGGGTTCATCGCCGCCTTCCCGACGGACTACGCGGTGAAGGTGGTCGATCCCGCCTACCGTCCCGACCTCGACGGGCTGATCGGCGACTATCTGGAGGCCAATCCAACCCGCAACCGCGAGTTGGACCTGTTTCCGCTGTTCGCCCATCTCGCCCCGGAGACGATGGCGGCCAAGCTGAACGACCCGCATGTGCGGCCCCGCCCGACCTTCCATTACCGTCTGCCGAACGCCCGGCTGGGCGACCCGGACTGGAGTCTGGCCCAGGACTGGAACCGCTGGGTCGCGGTGGAGGACTTGGCGGCTGACCGCGACCGGCTCGACGCGCTGGGGGCTGACTTCCGCGCCTTCGCCGCGCGCAAGGCGCTGGACGGCTGGGCCGCCGAGGCGGGCCGGCGGCTTGCCGTCTGACGGGGGCGACATGGCCGCCTTCATCGCAAGGGGACGCCCCCTGATCGGAGTCACCGCGTCGGTGCACGGCAGCCGCATCGCCTGGTGGGCGAACCGTCTGGCGCTGCGCCGCGCCGGGGCGCGGGCGGTGCGCATCACGGCGCGCGACCCCTTTCCCATCGAGCGGCTGGACGGCCTGGTGGTCGGCGGCGGCGACGACATCGATGCCGCCCTCTACGGCGAGACCGCCCTCCCGAAGATGCGCATCGACCCGGAGCGCGACCGATTGGAGCTGTGCGCGCTGGACGGCGCGGCGGCGCGGCGGCTTCCCGTGCTGGGCATCTGCCGGGGCTCGCAGATGATCAACGTGCACCGCGGCGGCTCGCTGCTCACCGACATCCATGAAGTGTACGAGGAGGCGCCGCGCCTGCGCACCGTCCTGCCGCGCAAGCGCATCCGCATCGACCCGCGCAGCCATCTCTACCGCATCCTAGGCATCGCCGAATGCCGGGTCAACGCGCTGCACCATCAGGCGGTGGACCGGCTGGGCGACGGCCTGCGCGTGGTGGCGCGCGAGACGGTGGGGATCGTCCAGGGGATCGAGGCGATCCACCACCCCTTCCTGATCGGGGTGCAGTGGCATCCCGAATATCTGGTCGCCGACCAACGCCAGCAGGCGCTGTTCCGCACCCTGGCCGCCACCGCCGCCGGTGCGGCCAGCCTGGAGGACGCCGCGGCCTAGTGATCGCTCCTTCTGTGCAACCGCTCCCTAACTGTTCGTTGTGCCACCATTTCCCTCGCGCGCGGAAGCGGTTATCCTAACGATCGGGCCTAACGATCGGGCCGCCGCAACGGCGGAGGGGCAAGGGCGTGACGGAGAGACAGACGGGCCGGCGGCTTCGGCTGCACACGGTGACGATGATCACCGCGCTGGCCACGGCGTTTCTGATGGCCGGGCTGACGCTCGGGGTGGGCGGCGCCTTCGTCCGGGTGCTCGACCTCGCGGAGGAGGCGGACCGCGCCATCGTGCCCCAGATCGCCCGCCAGCACCAATACGCCGTCTTCGCCGCCCGCATGGGCCAGCTCGCCGAGGCCGTCCTGCGCTCCCGCTCGCCGGAGGAGCGGGCCGGCGCCCTGGCCGAGGTGGAGGGCGTGTCGCAACGCTTCGCGGCGGACGCGGCGGCCCCGGAACTGCTGCAACGGCTTGAGCAGGCCATCCAGGCGGTCCGCCGCACCGCGGAGCGGGCCGACGCCATCGACGCCCTGGCGGCCCGGGCCGTCGCCCTGCAGCGCAAGGGGGACGAGGCGTTCCTCAGCCTGCTGCGCTCCGGCGCGCCCCTGGCGGTGCAGGAGCCCTACCACCGCGCGCTGGAGGCGCTGGCCGCCGGCCTGGTCGCGACGGACACGGAACAGCTTGCCGATGAGGTCGCCCGCTTCCACGAGCACGCCGCCGCGGTGGTGAACGCGCTGATCCCGCTGGAGCCGGGGGACCGGGCGCCGCTGGCCCGCACGGCGCGCGACCTCGACGGGCTGGGCGAGCTGTTCACCCTGCGCCGGACCATCCTGTCGGAGGCGGGGCTGATGGGGCTGGAGACGGAAATCGCCCACGGCGTGCTGAACGACCTCAGCGGCAGCCTGACCGACGCCGCCGCGACCAACACGCGGCGCATCGCCGACACCTTGACCGATCAGGCGCGCAGCGGCCTGTGGATCGTGCTGGTCGGGCTGGGCATCGCCTCGGCGGTGCAGACGGTGCTCTACGTGCTGCTACGCGTTCATGTGGTTCGCCCGATCCGCCGCGCCTCGCAGGCGTTGGCCATGGTGCAGAAGGAGCGCCGGACCGTCCGCCTGCCGCCGGCCCTCTTCGCCGAGCTTCAGGCCATCTCCACCAGCGTGGAGCGGTTCGGCACGGCGCTGGTGGAAACCCACGCCTATGCCGAGGCGCTGAAGGCGGGGGAGGAGCGGATGCGTGCGATCCTGGCGGCCTCGCCCTTTCCCATCGTGATCGCGCGGCGGTCGGACGACGCCGTCCTGTTCGCCAACCCGCAGGCCGAGGCGCTGTTCGGGACCGGGGGGCCGCGGCTGGCGCTGACGCGCAACGCGCGCTTCTTCGTCCGCCCGTCCGACGCCGCCCGACTGTCCCGTCTGGTGGCCGAGCAGGGGGCGGCGAGCGATCTGGAGATGGAGATGCGCACCGCCGGGGGGCGGCCCTTCTGGGCGATGATCTCCGCGGTGGAGATCCGCGACGTGGACGAGCCGGCCATCCTCATCGCCGTCAACGACATCACCCTGCGCAAGCGGTCGGAGGAGGAGACGGAGGCCGCCAAGCAGCGCGCCGAGAGCGCCCTGGCCGACCTGCGCGACACCCAGGCCCACCTGATCCAGGCGGAGAAGATGGCCTCGCTCGGCGGGATGGTGGCGGGGGTGGCGCATGAAGTGAACACGCCGGTGGGCATCGCCCTGACCGGCATCACCCACTTGGCCGACCAGACCCGCAAGGTGGTCCGCGGGGTCGAGGCCAACACGCTGCGCCGCGCCGACTTCACCGGCTACCTGACCACCGCGGGGGAGGCCTGCCGGCTGATCGAGAGCAACCTGAACCGCGCCGCCGAGCTGATCCAGAGCTTCAAGCAAACCGCCGTGGACCAGACCAGCGAGGAGCGGCGCCGCGTCGATCTGGCCGCCTACCTGGACGACGTGCTGACCAGCCTACGCCCGCGGCTGAAGCAGACTCCCCACCGCGTGGTGATCGACTGTCCGGCGGGCCTGTGGGTGGACAGCTATCCCGGCGCTCTGTTCCAGGTCCTGACCAACCTGACCATGAACGCGGTGGTCCACGCCTATCCGGACGGGCAGGCCGGCACGCTGACCGTCGCCGTGACCCGCCCCACCCCGCAGGAGGTCGAGCTGCGCTTCTGCGATGACGGTTGCGGCATTCCCGCCGCGCATCTGGGGCGCGTCTTCGACCCTTTCTTCACGACGCGGCGTGGCGAGGGGGGAAGCGGGCTCGGCCTGCACATCGTCTACAACATCGTGACCACCCGCCTGCGCGGCAGCATCCGGGTGGAAAGCCGGGAGTGCGGCCAGGAGAGCGCCCAGAAGAGTGGAGGCACCTGCTTCGTCCTGCGCTTCCCCATCGAGGCCCCTCCCGTGGTTGATGCCGGCGAACCGGCTGCGATCAGGCCGGAGCCCGCAATCTGAAACGAAAAAAGGCGCGCCGGAGGTCCCGGCGCGCCCTTCGCTGCAAAGCTTGAAGGCCGTTATTTGCTGCCGTCCGGGCCGCAATTCGGGGTGCCCGGCGGGCAGTGGGTGCCGGTCGCGGTCTGGTTGTCGCGGGCCGGGTTGCTGCTGGTGGCGCTGCCCAGGCCCGACGGCGCGGTGGTCTGGCCCTGCCAGGTGCCGCCCGACGAGCCGCTGCCCATGGTGCCGTTGCCCATGGTGCTGCCCGACGAACCGGGCACGGTGGTCCCCGGGGTGTTCATGGTGCCGGTCGAGCCGGCGGTGCCCGGCGTGGTGACGCTGCCCGGGGTGGATCCGGGGCCGGAGGTGCTCAGGCCGGTGGACGGCGATGTGGTGGTGCTGGGAACGGTCGGGCTCACGGCGGTGCCGCCCGACTGGGCGACGGCGGAGCCGGCCATCAGGGCGAGGGCCGACGCGGCGGCGATCAACAGGGTACGCATCCTCATCTCTCCATCTGGTGGCGGCGCCCTTTGGCCGGGCGCCTTCCTGGCGGGGGTTTCAGTCCGGCGTCCTGCGGCGCGCCCGTCCCCCATTCGCCCATCCCCAACAGAAGGCCCGGCGCATCGTTGCGGAGAAACCGGACGGTCATCCAATCTTTTGGTCCGATCTTTTGGCGAGCCGCCCGCCGTCCGGGCGTTCCGTCCGCCCCCACCCAGATGCGGATGCCGGGCGATTCCGGAGCAGCCGGTCGCCTTGCGGAACAGGCCGCCCCCGCAAGAGTTGACGCAAGCACCGCTACGGCACGTCGAGGCAGGAATGAGCGAACATCGGGATGCGGCGGACCTTGCCGGGGCGCGGCCCATCCTGCGCCCCGGCGCCACCTGCTGGCGGACCGAGCGCGCGGACCGGGTGGCCGTGCTGGTCGACGGCGCCGCCTTCTTCGCGGCGGTGCGCGCCGCCTTGCTGCGGGCGCGGCGGTCGGTGATCCTGCTCGGCTGGGACATCGATCCGCGGATGCGCCTCGACCCCCACGACCCGGAAACGCTGGGCGATTTCCTTGCCCGCCTGATCCATCACCGCCCGTCGCTGCAGATCCACGCGCTGAAGTGGGACATGCCGTTCCCCATTTCGCTGGAGCATCCCCACGGACCGCTGGAGCGGCTGAATCGGCGCACCGGCCCGCGGCTGACACTGGAACTGGACGACGCCCTGCCGGTGGGCGCGGCGCAGCACCAGAAGCTGGTGGTGGTCGACGACGCGCTGGCCTTCTGCGGCGGCATCGATCTGGCCGGCGACCGCTGGGACACGCCCGAGCATCGCGACAACGACCCGCGCCGCCGCTGGCCGACCGGGGAGCTTCACGCCCCGCGCCACGACGTGATGATGGCGGTGGACGGCCCCGCCGCCCGCGCGCTGGGGCTGATGGCGCGCGAGCGCTGGAGCCACGCCACGGGGCAGGCGCTGCCGCCCCCGCCGCCGGACGTTGTTTCGGATGGGGGCGCCGATCCCTGGCCGGAGGGGCTGCACCCGCTGATCACCGACGCGGATGTGGGCATCGCCCGCACGCTTCCCGACTGTCTGGTCGGCCGTCCGGTCCGCGAGAACGAGGCGCTGACCTTCGCCGCCATCGCCGAGGCGCGCCACAGCATCTACTTGGAGAACCAATATTTCGCCTCCTTCCGCGTGGCCGAGGCGTTGGCCCGGCGGCTGCACGAGCCGGACGGGCCGGAGGTGGTCGTCGTCGTCCCCATGGAAAGCCCGAGCTGGTTCGACCGCATGGCCATGGACACGCCGCGCGGCGTGGTGCTTCAGGAGCTGCGCGCCGCCGACCGTCATGGGCGGCTGCGCGCCATGACCCCGCTGACCGAGGGCGGCAACGGCATCGTCGTGCATTCCAAGCTGATGGTGGTGGACGACCGGCTGCTGCGCATCGGGTCGAGCAACCTGAACAACCGTTCCATGGGCTACGACACGGAATGCGATCTGGCGGTGGAGGCGCCGCCCGGCGACCGCAGCACCGCCAGCGCCATCGGCGCGGTGCGCAACCGCCTGCTGGCCGAGCATATGGGCGTGGACCCGTCGGAGATGACCGCCGCCGTCCGCGCCACCGGCCGTCTGGTGGCCGCCATCGACCGGTTGAACAAACCGTCCGGACGCCGTCTGGCGCCGCTGCCCGACACCGATCCCGGCCTGACCGAGCAGGCCTTCGCCGCCCTGCGCATCGCCGATCCCGACCGTCCGGAGGAGGCCTGGGCCGTGTGGAAGCGCATGCCTCCGGCCCCGGCGCCGGCCCGCTCCCTGACCCGCGCGGTGGGGGCGGCCCTGTTCACCGCCGGGGCGATCGCCGGGGTCTACGCCGTCGCGCGGGCGATGGTCGAGACCGAGCGCGGCGACCGCTGAGCGGCGCGGCGCACAGGTCGGTCAGGCGGCGCGCTTCCGGATGGCGGACAGGCCGCGCAGATCCTCCTCCAGCCCGTTCAGCCGGGCCAGCCCGCCGCTGATCGCGTCCAGCTCCCGCCGCAGCCCCTCGGGAACGCGCAGGTCCCCGGCGAAACCGGCCAGCGTGTCGGCCAGGGAGTCACCCAGCCGGTCCAGCTCGCCCATCAGCCGCCGCTCGTGCCCGGCGACGTCCTGCTGGCCGGCGCTGAGGCTTTGCAGGCGGTCGGCCAGATCGGACAGCAGCGCGTGCTCGGCGGCCACCTTCGCCTGGGCGTCCTGCCCGGCGATCTGTTGGGCGATCGCCTGCTGCATGCGGTCGATGCCCTTCTGGATCACCTGGATGGCCTCGTTCGACTGGCGGGCCAGATCGCGCACCTCGTTCGCCACCACGCGGAAGCCGTGGCCGTACTCCCCGGCCCGCGTCGCCTCGATGGCGGCGTTCAACGCCAGCATGTTGGTGGCGGACATGATGCGGGTGATGGCGTTGACCGAATCCTCCAGCGCGCGGGACTCCGCGACGATCTGCTCGAACCGCGTCAGGTCGGAAGTCGCCTCCGCCCGGCGGCGGTCCAGATGCTCCTGGAGGCTGGCGAGAAGCGTGTGGTTCTCCGTCGCGCAGCGCTGGGCGTCGTCGTGGCGGCCGGCGATCTGCACCCCGCTGTCGCGGATGAAGCCGACCAGGGCGGCCACCGCGTCCTGCGTGTCGGACAGGCGGGCGCACAGGGCCTGCACCTCCCGCTCCGCCTGATCGAGCGCCCCGCCGACGCGGGCCTTGGCCAGTTCCACCGCCTGCGGCACCTCGGCGATGGCGCGCTCCGCCTCCGGCGGGATGCCCTGGGGGCGGCGCGCGAAGGCCAGCCGGGCGGCGCACAGGCTGCCGAACTCGTCCAGCGGGCCGTCCATGCCGTTGTCGCGCAGCAGGCGCCGCCACTCCTCCGAATCCCGGTGCAGGGTGACGAAGAGGCGGTTGGCCTCGTCCGTCGTCAGCGTCTCGCCGTCGAAGGTCAGACGCTCGTGCGGAATGAAGTTGAACAGCGAGCTGACCATGGTCCGCCGCGTTTCCAGAACCCAGTACTGGACGACCATCACCACCATGATGGTGACGATCATGCCGAGCGCCGCCGCCGGCCCCTCCGGCACGCCGAAACGGTGCAGCGTGGCGTTCCACAGTGGGTTGAGGAGAACCACCACCACGATCACCGGCAGGCCGATGATGAGGAGAAGCAGAGCCTGCGCCTTCAAAAATCCCCTGCTGAGCATCGCTCCCTCGTCACCCTGTCCAGTGGTCATTCCGAATCCCCGCGCAATCAAAAGGACGCCGTGGTCCCTCATGTTCGCGCATCGTAAAACCACACACCGTAAAAGGTAAAGAAGCATTGATTTTGCCCTGCATTCGAGACAATTTTCCCGAATGACCGCGCTTCCGGCGCTATGGTGATGCGGGACGGGAAAGTCGGAACAGGAAAAACAACCGAAATCAGGCCGGAATAGAAGCGGGCGAGCCGTTTCCGGCCCGCCCGTTCTTGTTCAAGCGCAATGTGCGTCAAATGGCAGCATGGCCCGTCAGGAGCGCGTCTCCGCCACCGAGCCCGGCTCGGAGATCACGATGTCCACCCGCCGGTTCTGCTGGCGTCCCGACTCCGTGCTGTTGGATGCGACCGGCTGGGCCGACCCCAGGCCCTGGGCGGCGATGCGGCTGGGGTTGACGCCGCGCGCGGTGAGCGCGTCGCGCACCGCCATGGCCCGCTCCTCCGACAGACGCAGATTAGTGGCCGACGAGCCGGTGGTGTCGGTGTAGCCCTCGATCCGCACGGTCCGTTCCGGATTGCGCTGGAGGAAGTTGGCGAGTTCCCCCAGCCGCGCGTCGGCGCCGGAGGTCAGCCGCGCGCTGCCGGTGGCGAACAGCACGTCGCCCAGCGACATCACCAGCCCGCGCTCCGTCCGCTCCGCCTGAAGGGCACGGATCTGGTCCTGGAGGCGGTAGGTCTCGGCGTTGGCGACGACCTGCTGCGCGCCCTTCATCGCCGCCACGTCCTGGGCGATCTGGAGCTGCCGGTTGGCGAGATAGGCCTGATGGTCCATCTCCGCGGTGTTGCCGTCGCTGCGCGCCCGCTCGCCGCGCTGCAGCGCCTCTTCGGCGCGGCGCAGCTCCAGCGTGGCGTTGCTCGCCAGCTGCGGGTTGGCGGCGGCGCCGGAATAGGACTGGCGCGCCTGGGCCAGGGCCGGGGTGTCGTCCGGGGTGGCGCAGGCGCCGAGCGACAGGGCGACGACGCCGAGCGACGCCAGAGCCAAGCTTTTCCTCACCGTTTGGGACTTCCTTGTGGTGTGCATCACGGCGTGCCCTCCAGCGTGCGCGGGGAGTCCCAGGTCGAGGTTCCGCTCATGCCCGACGGGGCCAAGGGAGCGGTGGCGGACGCGGCGGGCGCCCGGCCCGGAACCGAAGCGCCCGGCATACCGGTGTTGGGCAGGCCGGCGTTGGGGTTGGCGAGTGTGCGCACCGCGCTGGCGGCCTGCTGCGCCGTCGCCCGCTGCGAGCGCACGGTGGCGAGTTCGGCGTCGGCCTGCGCCTGCTCGGCGAGGCGGCGGGCCTGGGTCCGCTCGTCCTCGCGCATGGCGGCGTCGGCGGCGGCCAGCTTCTCGCGGGCGGACTGGAACTCCGCGGGGGCGTGCTGGAGGGCGCCGGCCCGTTCGGCCTGCTGGATGGCCTGCGCCGAGGCGCCGAGCTGGGCGGTCGGCGGTGGCACGCTGCCGGCGCAGGCGGCCAGACCGACCGACGCCGACAGGATGACGGCGGCCCTCCATCCCACCCTGGGCCATCCGAATGTCGAAGTGCTGTTGCGGTTCATGCTGCGGCTTCCCGAATGACCGCGGCGCACGGCCGCGGGAGAGTGAACGCCGCTCCAACGCGCCGCCGGGTGGAAGGTTCCTTGTCCGCACATCCGCACCGGGAAACGCCCCGCTTGCGCACAAAAAAGACGGCCGGGGGAGTGCCCCGGCCGCAAGGTCTGCCTGGATGGGAGGGTGGATGGGGAAGGACTTACTTCTGGATGCCGGTGACCTGCTGCTGGGCCTTGTTGCCGATGCCGGCGGCGAGGTTGGAGACGGTGCCGAGGTTCTGGTTGAACAGGGCG
>NZ_JAUQTX010000015.1:0-45517 GCF_059803775.1 Azospirillum sp. UFLA03-27
GTTATAGTCTCGTGGGCTCGGAGATGTGTATAAGAGACAGCTCATGGCCGGCCCCGGCACCGGCCATGAGCGCGCCCTTTGCCGGCGCGATGCCCCAGCGCGCGGCGGAGACCACCCCCGCCGAAAGCACGGAGGCGACGGCGCAGGTGCTGTTCCGCTACCCGCAGCCGGTGACCCTGGCCAACGGCGGCACGATGATGATGCCGATCACCGCCCGCGCCATCCCGGCGGAGCGGCTGTCGCTCTACCAGCCCAACACCCAGCCGCGCCACCCTCTGGCCGCGCTGCGCCTCAGCAACGGCGACTCCGGCGAGACCGGCCTGCCGCCGGGCGTGCTGACGCTCTATGAAAGGCTGGGCGGGGCCGCCGCCTATGTGGGCGACGCGCGGCTGGCCACCCTTCCGGCGGGCGAGAGCCGAATCCTCAGCTTCGCGGTGGATCAGGCGGTGACGGTGGACCGCTCCGAGCAGCCGAGCCGCACCCTGTCCCGCGCCACCCTGGCCGACGGGGTGCTGCAGCTGACCGTGACCGACCGCCAGACCACCACCTACCGGATTGCCGGCGCGGCGGGCGAGGACCGCACCGTCATCGTCGAGCATCCGCGGCGTTCCGGCTGGGAGCTGGTGCAGCCCACCGGCGGGGCCGCTCCCGACCTGACCGCCGACGCCTACCGCTTGCCGGTGGCGGTGCCCGCCGGCCAGACGGTGACCTTGGCCGTCGCGCTGGAGCGGCCGCGGATCGAACGTTTCGGCATCTCGGAAATGTCGCCGGAGCAGGTGCGGGCCTACGCCTCCTCCACGGAACTGCCGCCTGCGGCGCGCGAGGCCCTGGCTAAGGTCGCGACCCTGCGCGGCGCCGTCGCCGACAAGGAGCGCCGCGTCGCCGACCTGGAGCGCGAACAGTCGGAGATCGGCAAGGAGCAGGAGCGGTTGCGCCAGAACCTCGCCACGCTGCCGCGCGACAGCGACCTGTTCAAGCGGACCATTGCCAAGATGGGCGAGCAGGAAACCCGCCTGGACGGTCTGTCCCGCGAGCTGGCCACCGCCCGCAAGGAGGCCGACACCGCCCGCAACACGCTGCGCGATCAGGTGCGCGGCATGACGTTCTGAGCGTAAAGGCGGAGCGTCACCAGGGCAGCGGCGACACGCCGAACAGCATCCGGTGCAGGTGCAGCAGCCCGCCATAGACCAGCAGAGCCACCGCCGGGCTCCACCAGCCGATCTCTCGCCAGACGAGGCTTTGGCGCCCGGCCAGGATCGCCGCGAAGGGCAGGTTGGACGTGCGCGCGGCGTAGCGGTCCCAATCGGCCCCCAACCGCCGCGCCAGCTTCGCGTCGATCAGGACGCTGCCGCCCAGCGCCAGCAGGGCGAGCGTGCCGAACAGGATCAGCGAGGCCTGATCGCCGTTCGGCACCATATGGGCGACCGCCCACACCCCGACGCCCCACAGGAACGGGTTGCGCGTCACCCGCAGGATGCCGCGGACCGGCTCCCGGTCGCCGGTCAGCAGCGTCTCCTGTCCGACCGAGGTCGGGTTCGGGGTGGAGAGGCCGGCGACGAGCAGCAACAGGGCGACCGGCACCAGTAGGACCGGCACCCAGGCCAGCCCGCCGGCGGGCGGCCACACCGGCACATGGGGCGCCGCGTTGTAGGCCGCCACCAGCCACCAGAAGGCCAGCGCCGAGACCAGCGAATAGAAGCCGAGATAGGGCTTCTCACCCAGTCGTCCGACCAGCGCGGCGCGCAGCGGTGTGCTGGAAATGCCGAAATGCGTCAGCAGCAGGAACAGCCCCGCGGCGGACAGATGGGCGATGGTCCCGGTCATGAGCGGTCTCCCGGTCGCGAAGCCTCTCGTCAGGCGCCCTTGTCCAGCGTGGTGCCGCTGCAATAGGCCCAATCGTCGCCGTGCAGGCCGAAGAACAGGGCCACCGGTTGCTTGCCGGAACGGTCGATGACCACGCGGAAGCGGTTGCCGGTGCAAGCGCCCGCCGCCTGCTTCTGGTAGGGCAGCTTGACGCTCTTGGACGTCAGGCAGGAATCGGCGGCCTTGGGCGGGTTGGCCGAGGCGTCGATGCGCTTGCCGTTCAGCACCATGTAATAGTTGGTGGCCTGCCCGCCCTTCACCTCGGCCTTCACCTCGATCTTGCCGAATCGGGACTTGTAGAGGCCGGCGTCGGTTTCGCCGTCCGGCGCGCCGGGGGCGATGGCGCGGAAGGACACGGCGCCGCAGGCCGGCGGCTCCTTCTTCTGGGCAAGGGCCGGCTGGGCCAGGGCGACGGTGGCGGCGCCCGCGATCAGCGCGGCACCGAAAAGACGCGACAGCGGCATGCGAACCTCCTGGATCGGATGGAAAAAGTTGGGGCGGGTCAGGCGGGGGCTTGGCAGAACAGGGTCTGCTGCATGATGGCGCAATCCTTCTCCACCCCGCCGTCGAGCATCGAAATCTCGACGCTGGTGACGGTCAGGGTGCGGCCCGGCTTCAACACGCGGGCGCGGGCGATCATCACATCGCCCTTGGCCGGCGCCATCAGGTTGACCTTGAACTCCACCGCCAGGACCTCGCTGCCCGCCGGCATCAGCGTGTAGCCGGCGTAGCCCCCGGCGTTGTCGGCCAGCGTGCTGACCATGCCCGCGTGGAAGAAGCCGTGCTGCTGCGTCAGGTCGGCGCGGAACGGCAGGCGCATCTCGCAGAAGCCGGGCTCCAGCCGTGTCAGCTCGATCCCCAGCGTCTTGCAGATCGGTTGGATTTCGAAACTGGCGCGGCAGCGCGCCTCCCAGTCCGGGTCGCGCGGTTCGAAGATCTTGGGCACGTCTCGGGTCTCTCTGATCGTTTTCGAGGGTTCAAATCGGACGGCCCCTACCCTGCGCCAGCCTTACGTTCCGATCAAGCCGAGCTGCGGGCTCGACGCCTCCGCGAAGGCGCGTTTCGGCATGCGCCCGGCCAGACGGGCCGCCCGCCCCGCCGCCACCGCGTCGCGCATCGCCGCGGCCATGCGCACCGGATCGCGCGCCTTCGACACCGCGGTGTTCAGCAGGACGGCGGCGCAGCCCAGCTCCATCGCCAGGGCGGCGTCCGACGCCGTGCCGATTCCGGCGTCCAGGACCACCGGCACCGGGCTGCGCGCGCAGATCGTCTCGATGGCGTGCGGGTTGCGAATGCCCAGGCCAGAACCGATGAAGGCCCCCAGCGGCATCACCGCCGCCGCCCCCAGATCGGCCAGCTTGCGGCAGGTCACCGGATCGTCGTTGCAGTAGGGCAGAACGGTGAAGCCGTCGGTTACCAGCGCCTCGGTGGCGCGCAGCAGTTCCTCGACGTCGGGATAGAGCAACTCGCGGTCGCCGATGACCTCCAGCTTGATCCAGTCCACACCCAGCGCCTCGCGGGCGAGCTGCGCGGTCAGCACCGCCTCCTTGGCGGTCAGGCAGCCGGCGGTGTTGGGCAGCAGCCCGGCGCGGTCGCCGATGACGTCGACAAGGCTCTCCGAGTAGCCGTCCAGGCTGATCCGCCGGATGGCGAGCGTGACCAGTTCGCTGCCGCTGGCCTCCAGCGCGTCGAGCATCACCTGCTGGTTCGGATAACCGGCGGTGCCGAGAAACAGGCGCGAGCGGAACTCACGGCCCGCTATGGTGAGCGTGTCGTTCATGGGTGTTTCCTTGGATGTCGGCCCCGCGCTCCGGCGGGTGAGAAGTTCAGCCGCCTTGGACGGGGCGGATGATCTCCAGGGCATCGCCCGCGGACAAGGGTGTCTCGTCCCAGCGGCGGGACGGCAGGACGGCGCCGTTGAGGGCGACCGCGACCCCGCGCGTGCCCGCGGCAATTCCCCGCCCGGCCAGCAGGGCGGCGACGGTGGGGGCGGCGAGGTCCTCCTCCCGCCCGTTCACGCGGATGCGGGCGCTCATGCCGCGGCCCCCTTCGGCTGGGCGAAACGGTCGAGCGCGAAGGGGCGGATCACCGGATCGGCCTCTCCGGTCAGGACCAGCCGCGCCACCGAATCCGCGGTGACCGGGGTCAGCAGGATGCCGTTGCGGTGGTGCCCGGTGGCGTAGACCAGCCCCTCCACCTCCGAGAGGCCGAGGATCGGGGCGTCGTCGCGGGTGCCGGGACGGAATCCGGCCCATGCCTCCTCGATGGGCAGCTCGGCGATGCCCGGCAGGGCGCGCCACGCCCCTTCCAGCAGGGCGAACTGGCCCCCGGCGGTCAGCCGGTCGTCGAATCCGCGCTCCTCCGTCGTGGCGCCGACGAGCAGCCGCCCGTCCAGCCGCGGGATCAGGTAGGTGCCGGGGGTCCACACCACATGGCGCAGCAGCGGCAGGCGGGGGTCCATGCGCAAACAGAGCATCTGGCCCTTCACCGGACGCACCGGCGGACGCACCGCCGGGGACAGGCTGTCGATCCAACCCGACCACGCCCCGGCGGCCAGAACCACCCGGTCGGCCTCGAAAAGCCGGTTGCCAACCTGGACGCCGACGGCACGGCCGCCGCGGATCTCGATGCGGGACACCTCGGCGTACTCGTGCACCACGGCGCCGGCCCGCAGGGCGGCAGCGTGCAGGGCGGTGGCAACCTTGCGGTTGTCGACTTGATGGTCGCCGGCGCAGAACAGCGCGCCGGCCACGCCCGGCTGGAGATAGGGTTCGCGCCGACGCACCTCCGCCCCGCTCAGCCATTCCACGGGCAGGCCGAGCTTGGTCTGGAAGTCGTGCAGGAACCGCACCTTGGCGGCGTCGTCGGCGTTCAGCGCGATGACCATCGTGCCTTCGCCGCGCAGGTCCACCGCCATGCCGGAGGCGGCCTCCAACTCCGCCGCGAAGGCGGGCCACAGGTCCTGGGAGGCGCGGGTCAGCGGCAGAAGGCTCTCTTCGCCGGGTTCGGTCTCCACGCAGGCGGCGAGCATCCCGCCCGCGGCGTGGCTGGCGCCCCGGCCGGCAGCGCCACGGTCGAAGACCTCAACCCGGCAGCCGGCGACGGCCAGCCTCCAGGCGATGGAGAGGCCGACCACCCCGGCGCCGATCACGGCGACGGTGGGTTTCGCGGAATCAGAATGAAATAAGGGCGCGGATACCATGCGGCGGCTCCCTTCGCTGGCATTATCCAGACAGGTTCGATGGGTGTGATCTCAGCCGCACGAGCGCATCCCGCACGGCACCCCAGCCAATGCCCGGATCATCCGGAAGAGGACCGCCTTTGGCAAGCCCCTTTTCGTTGGTCACAACAACAAAAGCGACGCCAGCCCCAAGAAGGACAGGAACCCGATGACGTCGGTCATGGTGGTCAGGAAGACCGAACTCGCCACCGCCGGATCGACGCCCAGCCGGTCCAGTCCGATGGGAATCAGCACCCCGCACAGGCCGGCGACGAACAGGTTGATGACCATGGCACAGCCGATGACCAAGCCGATCATCGGCTCGAACCACGTCGCGGCGATGGCCCCGACCAGCGTGGCGAAGACGGCGCCGTTGAGCAGCCCAACGAGCACCTCCTTACCCACCACGCGGGGGGCGTTGGAGGACGACAGCTCGCGTGTCGCCAGGGCGCGCACCGCCACGGTCAGGGTCTGGGTCCCGGCGTTGCCGCCCATTGAGGCGGTGATCGGCATCAGCACGGCCAGCGCCACGATCTGTTCGATGGTCGCCTCGAACAGCGAGATGACGCCCGCCGCCGCGAAGGCGGTAAACAGATTCACGCCCAGCCAGGAAATGCGCGAGCGCGAGGTTTCCAGAACCGAGCGGTAGATGGAGGTGTCGCCGACGCCGCCCAGCTTGCCGATGTCGTCCTCGGCCTCCTCGTCGATGATGTGGACCACGTCGTCGACGGTGATGACGCCGATCAGCCGCCCACCGGCGTCCACCACGGGGGCGGAGACCAGGGCGTATTGGCGGAACAGGTTCGCCACCTCCTCCTGGTCCATAGTGGCGGGGATGGTGTCCACCTCCTCCGTCACCAGATCGGCGATGCGGACCGACCGCTTCTGGCGCAGCAGGCGCGACAGCGGCACCGCACCGACCACCCGGTGCATCGGATCGACGACGAAGATGTCGTAGAAGTCCTCCGGCAGCTCGTCGGTGGCGGCGCGGACGTAATCGATGGTCTTGCCCACCGTCCAGAACTGCGGCACCGCCACCAGATCGCGCTGCATCAGGCGGCCGGCGGTGTACTCGTCGTAGGTCAGGTTCTCCTGGACCAGCGCCCGGTCGGCGGCCGGCAGATTCTCCAGAACCTCGCGCCGGGTGTCCTCGTCCAGATCCTCGATGACGTCGACGGCGTCGTCGGTGTCCAGCTCCGCGACGGCGGCGGCCAGCTCCTTCGGCTCGAACAGCTCGACGATCTCCTCGCGGAGATCGGGGTTGAGGTAGCTCAGCACCTCGCCGTCGAAGTCGGGGCGCAGGACGCCGATCAGCGCCTCCCGGTCGTCGTGGCCGAGTTGCTCGATCAGGTCGGCGATGTCGGCGGGGTGAAGCTTGTCCACCTCCGCGCGCAGATCGTCGCGCCGTCCGGCGTGCAGCCGCTCGACGATCTCCTCCACGAACTCCGGCTCAACACCATAGGCGCGCTCCTCCTCGCCGTCCTCGCGGGGCGGGTCGGGGCGTTCGGCCGGGTGCGGCACATCGTCCTGGATACGATCCGGTTCCTGGCGGTCGGTGTGCATGGCGGCACCCTCCCTTCACGATGGCAATGCGGCGTGACGGCATGGTCCTGCGATCGGCCGACCATGGCGCACCGGCGTTTGCGGGTTGGTGGGGAGCCCTCGCGGAATCCCGTCGGGGCGCCCACCGAATATAGGTGTGCCGCTGTTTTGTCCAGCCCGGCGGACCGGTCCGGGCCCTCCGGCCCTGCGCGCAATTGCTTGCGTGGGCTTCACAATTCGTGCACCCATAATGCGCGCGGGGCTTTCCACCTCGCGCAGCCCGAGAAGAACCGACACCACCGGCCAGCGGATGTGACGATGGAGTACGCCTACACCGACATCGACGGTCAGGAGGGGATCATGCTGTCGGGGCGTTTCACCTACGACGACAGCCGCAAGTTCCACGACCTGCTGGCGGATTGGGACATCGGCGCGCGGCCCGAGGTGCGGCTGGACCTGCGTTATCTGACCTTTCTCGACTCCGCGGCGATCGGCATGCTGTTCGTCCTTGCCAACCGTTGCCGCGACGCCAAGGGGCTGGTGACGGTGCACAACGCGCAGCCCTACATCGTGCAGACCATGCGGCGCGTGGCGCTCGATCAGTATGTGGAGTTCCGCTGAGGCGGAGCGGCCCGGAAGAAACAGCCCTGATCCGGGCGGCCTGAAAACGAAAAAGCCCGCTGTGGTCCGATGGACCGGCGGGCTTTTCGTTTGTTTGCCTGATCCCCCGTTTCGGGGGGATGGTGCGGTCGAGAAGACTCGAACTTCCACGGCATCTCTGCCACAGCGACCTCAACGCTGCGCGTCTACCAATTCCGCCACGACCGCACAAGGCTGGTAGAACCGAGGAGGGAACTGCTCCCCTCATCGGGTGGAGCGGGGGAATAGCAGATCCCCATCGCCCGATCAAGCGGTGTCTCGCGTTTTTGCCAAAGAAAGTTCATAACATCGGCATGACCGATCTCACCGCCCCTATTCCGCCCGCCGCCGATGCCGCCGCCGATGCCGTCCCGGCGCGAGCGGTGGAGTGGCGGATCAGCGACACGCCCGTCCCCTACCCCGACGCGCTGGCCGAAATGGAGGCGCGCGTCGAGGCCATCCGCGCCGGCACTGCGCCGGAGCTGGTCTGGCTGCTGGAGCATCCGCCCCTTTACACCGCCGGCACGAGCGCGCGGGAGGAGGACCTGCTGGAGCCGGGCCGCTTCCCCGTCTATCAGGCCGGGCGCGGCGGGCAGTTCACCTACCACGGGCCGGGGCAGCGCGTGGCCTATGTGATGCTGGACCTGAAGACACGCGGCGCCGACATCCGCGCCTTCGTCCACGACCTTGAGGAATGGCTGATCCGCACGCTGGCCGGCTTAAACATCCGCGGCGAACGGCGGGAGGGCCGCGTCGGCATCTGGGTGGATAAGCAACCCTACGGCGGCGCCCCAGGCCAGGAGGACAAGATCGCCGCGATCGGCGTGCGCGTGCGCCGCTGGGTCAGTTTCCACGGCGTCGCCCTGAACGTCGAGCCGGACCTGTCGCACTTCGCCGGCATCGTCCCCTGCGGCATCAGCGAGCATGGGGTGACCTCCATCGTCGCGCTCGGCCACCTCGTCACCATGGAGGATGTGGACGCCGCCATGATCGCCAGCTTCGCGGAGGTCTTCGGCGGCGGGTCGGAAGACGAGTGAGCCCTACCGCTTCGTCGCTCCAGCGGGCTGCGCGTCGTTCAGGACGCGCACATCCTCGTTGGTGATCGACACGATGGTGCAGCCGGTGCTGTCGCCGTTGCGGAAGAGATAGATCAGCCGGCGGTTCGCCTGCTTCTTCGGGTCATGCAGGTTCAGGCCATGGCCGAAGGCGACGCCCAGAACCTCACCCTTGAAGATGGCGCGATAACGCAGGGGCATCTGCTCCCGGAACTGGCGGGAGGCGCAGGCCTTGCTCAGCTCCTTCTCGAAGGTCCCGGCGTGCCGCCAGTCCTGGGAGGAGCGGATCATCACCCATTGCGGCGGCAGCGGGAACTGGACCACCGGCGGCGAGAGCGGCAGGTCATAGCCGCCGGGCGGCACCGGCGGCATGTGTCCCGGCTCCGTACGGTCGAGCGGCCCCTTGGCCCAGGCCGCCCCGGCGCCCAGCACGCCGAGAATCAATAGGCTTCGGGCTGCACCGCACAGGAGCCGTGGCACTGATTTTGGCCTTTTGCCGCTCATCCCAACCTGTTTGCCCCCTCCCGAAACCCTCTCCCGGAGATCGGGAGAGGGAGTATCGAGCACCAGGCGGCTCCCTACGCCGCCGGGTCGCTGCCGTAGACGGACTTGGTCTCCAGGAACTCCTCGAAACCGACCTCGCCCCACTCGCGCCCGATGCCGGACTGCTTGTAGCCGCCGAAGGGAGCGGCAAGGTCGATGGAGGCGCCGTTCAGGTGCACCATGCCGGTGCGAAGCCGCTTCGCCACCGCCCGCGCCTCGTCCACCGTGCCGGCGTAGACGTAGCCGGACAGACCGTAGAGCGAGTCGTTGGCGCTGCGGATCGCCTCCTCGATATCCTCGTAGGGGCGGATGGTGAGGACCGGGCCGAAGATCTCCTCGCGCATGATGGTCATGCCATCGGTGGCGCGGCTGAAGACGGTGGGCTTGGCGTAGAAGCCACGCTCCAGCCCCTCCGGACGGCCCGGACCGCCGCACAGCAGGGTGGCCCCCTCCTCGATGCCGGCCTGGATCAGGCGCTGCACCCGCTCGTATTGGCGCTGGTTGGCGATCGGGCCGACGCCGGTGCGGTCGCCGCGCGGATCGCCGACCACCAGACGGGCGCAGACCTGGGCGGCGATCGTCTCCGCCTCGTCCAGGCGGGAGGCCGGGACATACATGCGGGACGGCGCGTTGCAGCTCTGCCCGGTGTTGGACATCATCGACCGCACGCCGTGGGTCACCGCCTTGGTCAGGTCGGCGCTCTCGCAGATGATGTTGGCGGACTTGCCGCCCAGTTCCAGCGACACGCGCTTGATGCTGTCGGCGGCGTTGTGGGAGACCGACGCCCCGGCGCGGGTGGAGCCGGTCAGCGACACCATGTCGACCAGCGGGTGCGAGGCCAGGACCGGGCCGACCACCGCGCCGTCGCCGTAGAACATGTTGAAGACGCCCGCCGGAACCCCGGCCTCGTGCAGGATCTCGGTGAAGATCCAGGCCGAATAGGGAGCGAACTCGCTGGGCTTCAGCACCATCGTGCAGCCGGTGGCGAGCGCCGGGGCGACCTTGCAGGCGATCTGGTTGATCGGCCAGTTCCACGGCGTGATCATCGCGCAGACGCCGACCGGCTCGCGCAGGATGCGGGTGGTGCCGCGGGTCCGCTCGAACGGGTATTCGCGGGCGGCCTCCAGAGCCGTCTTGAAATGGGCCAGCCCCATGAAGGCCTGCGCCGGCTTGGACAGCGCCGCCAGGGGCGCGCCCATCTCCTCGGTGATGGCGTCGGCTACCTCGTCCATGCGCTTCTCGAAGAGCGCGCAGACGGCGGCCAGCAGGTCCAGCCGCTCGTTCAGGGGGGTGCGGGAAAAGCCGTCGAAGGCGGCGTGGGCCGCGGCCACCGCGCGCTGCGCGTCCTCCGGCCCGCCGAGCGCCACGGTGCCCGACACCTGCTCCGTCGCCGGGTTCAACACCTCCATCACGGTAGCGCCCGCCGCGGGTTCGGTCCAGGCGCCGCCGATGTAGAAGGATTGGCAGGTCTTCATCTCTAATCCCCTTGCTCTCTTCGTTGGCATTTTCGGGTGAAACGATCCTGCCCCGTCCGGCGCCGTTTGCCAAAGCTTTCCCACCGGAAAATCCGGATAGGTCAGAAGACCGGATCCTGTTGACAGTTCAATGGTTTCACGGTCTGATCGTTGAACACATACGTGCCGCCGCCCCGCTTGCGGCGAGCCGAACGACAAGAATCGGGCCGCAGAAACCGTGGCCCAAGGGCTGGGAGCCTGCTTCACGGGTACAAACCAAACGTACAATCAGGGGGACGAGGGATGGCCTTACGTGATCGGCATTGGCGTGATCGGCGCCTTGCGGATGTGCTGCGTTTCGGAATCGTCAAACCACTCCTGCCGGCGGCAGCCTGCCTGGCCCTGCTGGCCGCGGCCCCAACGCCGTCGCAGGCCGCCACCCTGACAGTGGGAACCTCGGCGGAGCCGAGCGCGCTCGACCCGCACTACCACAACCTCGGCCCCAACACGCGCGCCCGCAAGCATGTGTTCGAATCGCTGGTCAGCATGGACGCCAAGATGCGGCTCCAGCCCGAACTGGCGGAAAGCTGGCGTGCCATCGACGAGACGACCTGGGAATTCAAGCTGCGCAAGGGCGTGAAGTTCCACGACGGCACCGAGTTCACGGCGCAGGACTTCGTCTATTCGGTCTGCCGCATCCCGAACGTCGCCAACAGCCCCTCCTCCTTCACCGTCTACACCAAGGGCATCGCGGGGATCGAGGCGCCGGACCCGCACACCCTCGTCATCAAGACCGGCAAGCCCTACCCGCTTCTGCCGGTGGAACTGTCGACCTTCGGCATCATCTCCGCCAAGGCGGCGGGCGGAGAGACCGTCACCTTCGACAAGGCGGGCTGCAAGGCCGACTCCTGGCCGACCACCCAGGCCTTCAACGACGGCTCGCTGATGATCGGCACCGGGCCGTTCAAGCACAAGTCCTACACCAAGGGCGACCGGCAGGTGCTGGAGCGCAACCCCGACTACTGGGGGCCGCAACCGGCCTGGGACACGGTGGTCTTCCGTCCGATCACCAGCGACGGGCCGCGCGTCGCCGCCCTGCTGGCAGGCGACGTGGACCTGATCGAATCGCCCCCGGTGCAGGACATTGAGCGGCTGAAGTCCGCCCCCAACGTCTCCCTGGCCCAGGCCCAGTCGAACCGCGTGATCTATCTGGCGCTGGGCGTCCAGGACACTCCGCCGACCATCACCGGGACCGACGGCAAGAATCCGTTGAAGGACCCGAAGGTGCGCAAGGCGTTGTCGCTGGCGGTGGACCGCGACGCCATCGTGAAGCGCATCATGATAGGCGTGGCGGAGCCGGCAAACCAGTACCTCCCCGCGGGCTTCTACGGCAACAACCCGGAGGTCACGGTCGCCACCGACGCCAACAAGGCCAAGCAGCTCCTGGCCGAGGCCGGCTACCCGAAGGGCTTCCAGCTCACGCTCGGCACGCCGAACGACCGCTACATCAACGACGACAAGGTGGCCCAGGCGGTCGCCCAGATGTTCACCCGCATCGGCGTGCAGACCCAGGTCGACGCGACCACCGCCAACGTCTTCTTCTCCAAGCGCAACAAGCAGGAATACAGCGTCTTTCTGGCCGGCTGGGGGGCCGATTCGGGCGAGATGTCGTCGCCGCTGAAGGCGCTGATCGCCACGCCGATCAAGGAGAAGGGCTACGGCACCACCAACTACACCAGCTACTCCGACCCGGAGCTGGACGGTATGCTGGACACCGCGCTGGCGACCGTGGACGACGCGAAGCGGGAGAAGCTGCTCCAGGCCGCGGTGAAGCGCGCGGTGGACGCCGACATCATCATCCCGCTGCATTACGAAGTAACGGTTTGGGCGATGAAGAAGGGGCTGAGCTACGAACCGCGCGCCGACCAGTACACGCTGGCGCAGAAGGTGACCCCCGCGAAGTAACGTGGTTTGGCCGCGGCCCTCTTCCCCTCTCCCCTCTGGGGAGAGGGTTAGGGTGAGGGGGTTGCGCTTCTGCCGAACGCTCCGCAACGCGCATCCCCCTCACCGGCCCTCCGGGCCACCCTCTCCCCAGAGGGGAGAGGGTTAAGGGGCTAAATCCATGCTTGTCTTCATCCTCCGGCGGCTGGCGCAGAGCGCGGTCGTCGTGGTGGCGATGTCGGTGCTGGTCTTCTCCGGCATCTTCGCCATCGGCAATCCCATCGACGTGCTCATCAGCCCCGAGGCCGACGAATTCGAACGCGCCGCCGCCATCGCCCGGCTGGGGCTCGACAAGCCCATGCACGAGCAGTTCCTGCGCTTCGTGGACAGCGCGCTCGGCGGCGACCTCGGCACCAGCTTCGTGCATGGGGTGCCGGCGCTCGGCCTCGTGCTGCAGCGATTCCCGGCGACGCTGGAGCTGGCGCTCTGCGCCATGCTGGTGGCCGTGGTGCTGGGCATCCCGCTGGGGCTGTGGGCCGGGCTGAAGCCGGACAGCTTGGCCGGGCGGGTCATCATGACCGGCTCGATCCTCGGCTTCTCGCTGCCCACCTTCTGGGTGGGCATGATGCTCATCATGGCCTTCGCGGTGACGCTGGGCTGGCTGCCGGCGGGCGGACGCGGCGAGACGGCCGGCCTGTTCGGCGTGCAGTGGAGTTTCCTGACCGCCGATGGGCTGGCCCATCTGATCCTGCCGGCTGTCAATCTGGCCCTGTTCAAGCTGTCGCTGGTCATCCGTCTGGCCCGCGCCGGCACGCGGGAGGTCGCCTTGCAGGACTATGTGAAGTTCGCCCGCGCCAAGGGGCTGGCACCCGCTCGGGTGGTCGGGGTGCACATCCTGAAGAACATCATGATCCCGGTGGTCACCGTCCTCGGGCTGGAGCTGGGCAGCGTCATCGCCTTCTCGGTGGTCACGGAATCGGTCTTCGCCTGGCCGGGCATGGGCAAGCTGCTGATCGACAGCATCCTCCAGCTCGACCGGCCGGTGGTGATCGCCTACCTGCTGGTGACGGTGCTGCTGTTCGTGGTCATCAACCTGATCGTCGATCTGGTCTATTCGCTGCTCGACCCGCGAATCCGGCTGGGCGGAGGGCGGGCATGAGCAGCGTCGCGGCCAAGGCCCCGTCGGTCGAGACGCCGTTCCTGCGGCTGGCGCGGGACTTCGCGCGGTCGCGCACGGCGCTGGCCGGGCTGGCGGTGCTGGTGCTGATCGTGCTCGCCGCCCTGCTCGCCCGCTGGGTGGTGCCGCAGGACCCCTACGACCTCGCGCAACTGGACATCCTCGACGGCATGATGGCGCCGGGATCGCTGGGCGGCGGCGGCTGGACCTATTGGCTGGGCACCGACGACCAGGGACGCGACATGCTGTCGGCCATCGTCTTCGGGCTGCGCACCAGCCTGCTGGTCGGGGTGGTCGCCACGCTGATCGCGCTCGCCGTCGGGGTGGCGGTCGGGCTGCTCGCTGCCTACGCGGGGGACCGGGTGGACGGGCTGGTCATGCGGCTGGTCGACATCCAGCTCTCATTCCCAGCGATCCTGATCGCGCTGATCCTGCTGGCCCTGCTGGGCAAGGGGGTGGACAAGGTCATCGTCGCTCTCGCCGCCGTGCAGTGGGCCTATTACGCGCGGACCATCCGCGGCTCCGCCCTGGTGGAGCGGCGCAAGGAATACATCGAGGCCGCGCAATGCCTGGCATTGCCCCACCGGCGGATCATGATGCGCCACCTGCTGCCCAACTGCCTGCCGCCGCTGATCGTCGTGGCGACGGTGCAGGTCGCCCATGCCATCGCTCTGGAGGCGACGCTGAGCTTCCTCGGCGTCGGCGTGCCGGTGACCCAGCCATCGCTGGGGATGCTGATCGCGTCGGGCTACCAGTACATGCTGTCGGGCGATTACTGGGTCAGCCTGTTCCCCGGCCTCGCCCTGCTGGTCACCATCGTGGCGATCAATCTGGTCGGGGACCGGCTGCGCGACGTCCTCAACCCACGCCTGAACCATTGAGAAGGGGCACGCGATGACCGAACCCCTGCTGCGCGTGGACGGGCTGAAGACCCATTTCCTCACCCGCGCCGGCACCGTGAAGGCGGTGGACGGGGTGAGCCTGACGCTCGCCCGCGGCGAGATCCTTGGGCTGGTCGGCGAATCCGGTTCCGGCAAGTCGGTGACCGGGCAATCCATCCTCGGCCTTGTCGATCCGCCGGGACGGGTGGTCGGCGGACGGGTGCTGTTCCAGGGCGAGGATCTGGTAGGCGCCGGGGAGAAGCGGCTGCGCGCCATCCGCGGGCGGCGCATCGCCATGATCTTCCAGGACCCGATGATGACCTTGAACCCGGTGCTGAGCATCGGCACGCAGATGGTCGAGGCCGTGCGGGCTCATGACAAGGTCAGCCGGGCGGAAGCGTGGGAGCGCTCGCGCCGGGCGCTGGCCCGCGTCGGCATCGCCTCGCCCGACGAGCGGCTGGCCGCCTACCCGCACCAGTTCTCCGGCGGGATGCGCCAGCGCGTCGCCATCGCCATCGCGCTGCTGCACTCGCCGGACCTGATCATCGCCGACGAGCCGACCACCGCGCTCGACGTCACCATCCAGGCGCAGATCTTGTTCGAGGTGCAGAAGCTCTGCCGCGAGATGGGAACGGCGCTGATCTGGGTTACCCACGACCTCGCCGTCGTGTCGGCGCTGGCCGACCGGGTGGCGGTGATGTATGCCGGCCGGGTGGTGGAAACCGGGACAGTGGCCGAGATCATCGGCAACCCGCGCCACCCCTACACCCGCGGCCTGCTGGAGTCGGTGCCCAGCCGCAACCGGCGCGGCGTGCCGCTGCGCTCCATCCCCGGCATGACGCCCTCCGTCCTCGACCTGCCGGAGGGCTGCGCCTTCCGCCCGCGCTGCGACCGGTCCACCGGAGCCTGTACAGCGATGCCGGAGTTGAGCGGCGAGCGGGAGGACCGCGCCTGGCGCTGCTGGAACCCCGTCGCGGCCGAAGCGCGGGGAGACGCCGCATGACCGCTGCTCCGATCATCGAGCTCAACGGGCTGACCAAACGCTTCGCGCGAAAGCTGGACGTGGTGGAGCGTTTCGCCCGGCGGCTGGGAGCCGCCATCGACGACCGGGCGGTGCAGGCGGTTAGCGGCGTCGACCTGTCCATCGCCGAGGGCGAGGTGGTCGGGCTGGTCGGCGAATCCGGCTGCGGCAAGAGCACGCTGGGCCGCATGGTCGCCGGCATCCTGCCGCCCAGCGCCGGCACCCTGCGCTGGCGCGGCCGCGACTTGCGGGAGCTGTCCCCGGCCGACCGCCACCACGCAAACCTGAAGATCCAGATGGTCTTCCAGGACCCCATGGCCTCGCTCAACCCGCGCCTGCGCGTGGCCGACATCGTCGGGGAGGCGCCGGTGGTCCACGGGCTGGTCCCGCGGCGCGAAGCGGAGGAGTATGTGGCCGCGACGCTCCGGCAGGTCGGGCTGGACCCCGCCTATCTGCGGCGCTACCCGCACCAGTTCTCCGGCGGGCAGAGGCAGCGCATCGGCATCGCCCGCGCGCTGGCGGTGAAGCCGGACGTGCTGGTCTGCGACGAGTCCGTCGCGGCGCTGGACGTGTCGATCCAGGCGCAGATCATCAATCTCTTCATGCGCCTGCGCAAAGAGCTGTCGCTGACCTATCTCTTCATCAGCCACGACCTGGGCGTCGTGGAACACATTTCCGACCGCACCGCGATCATGTATCTTGGACGGATCGTGGAGTTGGCCCCGACACCGGAGCTGTTCGACAAACCCAATCATCCCTATGCCAAGGCGCTGTTGGACGAGGCGCCGCGCGTGTCCGTGGAGAAGCGGCGGTTCGCGCCGATCCGCGGAGAGATTCCATCGCCCCTCAACCCGCCGTCGGGCTGCGCCTTTCACCCGCGCTGCCTGCACGCGATGCCACGTTGTTCGGCGGAACGTCCGGCCCTGCGCGAGATCGCGCCCCGGCGCTGGTCCGCCTGCCATCTGAACGAAACCACAGGTCCATGATGCCCGCACCCGATCCCGCCGGCCCTTCCGCGTGCAGCCCGCGCACGCTGGAGCTGCTGCGCGACCTGATCGCCTTCGACACGACCAGCCGCAACTCCAACCTCGACCTGATCCACTACATCCGCGACCATCTCGCGGCGCTGGGCGTGTCCAGCACGCTGGTGTTCAACGAGGAGCGGACCAAGGCCAACCTCTACGCCACCATCGGCCCGATGAACCGCGGCGGCGTCTGCCTGTCCGGCCACACCGACGTGGTGCCGGTGGATGACCAGGACTGGTCCAGCGATCCCTTCACCCTGACGGAGCGCGACGGCAAGCTGTTCGGGCGCGGCACGGCGGACATGAAGGGCTTCATCGCGGCGGCGCTGGCGATGGCGCCGGACTTCCTGGCCGCCAACCTGACGACCCCGGTCCATTACGCCTTCTCCTACGACGAGGAGCTGGGCTGCCTCGGCGTGCCCGGCCTGCTGACCCAACTCGCCGGGATGGCGGTCAAGCCGCGCCTGTGCATCGTCGGGGAGCCGACGCGGATGCGGGTGATCGTCGGCCATAAGGGAAAGGTGGCGCTGCGCTGCCGCGTCCACGGCCACGCCTGCCACTCCTCGCTCGCCCCGCAGGGGGTGAACGCGGTGGAATACGCGGCGGAGCTGGTGTCATTCCTGCGCGGCATGGGCCGCCGCTTCGCCGAGCAGGGGCCGTTCGACCACGATTACGACGTGCCCTTCACCACGGTGCACACCGGGGTGATGGAGGGCGGCACGGCCCGCAACATCGTCCCCTCGGACGCCTCCTTCGAGTTCGAGATCCGGCATCTCGCCGACCATCCCGTCGCGCCGATGCTGAAGGAACTGCGGGACTTCGCCAAGACGCTGGAACCGGAGATGCGCGCCGTCCGCCCCGATGCCGGCTTCTCCTGGGAGACCCTGTCGGACAGCCCGGCGCTCGATACCCCGCCGGATTCGGAGGAGGTGACGCTGGTCAAGAACCTCGCCGAGCAGAACGGCCATGGCAAGGTGGCCTTCGGCACGGAGGGCGCGCTGTTCACCAGCATCGCCAACATCCCCGCCGTGGTCTGCGGCCCCGGCGACATCGAGCAGGCCCACAAGCCCGACGAGTATGTGGAGCTGAGCGAACTCGCCCGCGCCGAGCGTTTCCTGCACCGGCTGAGGGACGCCGCGAAGAAGGGCCTGTAATGCAAAAGGGCCGGAGCATTGCCGCTCCGGCCCCCTTCACAATGTCCCCGGACCGTTGCGCTTCGCCGGTCAGTGGACCTCCACGCTGACGATGGCCGGCAGGGTGCGCAGGAAGTCAGCACCCGTGTCGGTCGCCTCGACGACGAGGTGGCCGCAGCGGTCGTGCCCGCGCAGGCGGGCCTCCGCGCCCATGCCGGCGGTGCGCAGCACCTCCGACAGGTCGGACACCGCGGTGCGGACCCAGGCCCGATGCTCGGCCAAGCTCTTGTACGCCGTTGCTTCGGAGTGATTCAGGGTAACGGTAAAGGTGTGCAGCTCGATGGTCATAAGAGCTCCGGAATGAACCGATTGTTCTGGGACAAGCTCAGTGTTTGACGCTGTTCGAGCATCCGCTCCGCCCCAACCGGACGGTGTGTGCAAACAAGACTGGAAAGGGACGTGCGGACACTTGCCGGTTGGCGGATTGAATCCGGGGATCAGCCGATCGGCGAAAAGGGTCCCTTTCGATTTGGGGAGCAAACAAACCGCAGTGTAATCGAAACCGGCGGCCGATGCTTGTGATATCGTGGGAACGCTGCTCTGCACAAAGCGCGCTCACAGGCGCGAAAGAGGAGCGCAAAAGGGTTAGCCCCGGCACACACCCCCTGCGCTTCGCGGTTCCTTCAGAGCGCCCTCAATCCAGGAAGATGTCCGGCGCCAGCGGTGCACCCGGCCTGACCGCATAGGGCTCCAGGTCGGTCACGCCTTCCTCCGCCAGCGCCTCGTCGTCGATGAAGAAGTGGCCGGTGCAGGTCCTGGCGTCGCGGGTCAGGATGGCGTGGGCGGCGTCGGCCAGGATCTCCGGCTTGCGGCAATTGTCAAACTCGGCGGCGCCCTTCAGCATGGCGATGGCCGCCGTGCCGATGATTGTGCGCGGCCACAGGGAATTCACCCCGACCTTCCCGCGGAACTCGGCGCTCATGCCCAGCGTGCACAGGCTCATCGCGTATTTGGCGATGGTGTAGGCGGTGTGGTGCTGGAACCAGCGCGGATTGAGGTTCAGCGGCGGCGACAGGGTCAGGATGTGCGGGTTCTCGGCCTTCAGCAGATGCGGCAGGCAGGCCTGGGAACAGGCGAAGGTGCCTCGCCCGTTGACCCCCATCATCAGGTCCCAGCGCTTCAGCGGGGTGTCCAGCGTGCCGGTCAGGCTGATCGCGCTGGCGTTGTTGACCAGGATGTCGATGCCGCCGAACGCCTCCACCGTGCGGACCACCGCCTCGGCCACCTGGGCGTCGTCGCGGATGTCGCAGAGGATCGGCAGAGCCTTGCCACCGGCGGCCTCGACCTCCTCCGCGGCGGAGAAGATGGTGCCGGGCAGCTTGGGGTGGGGCTCCGAAGTCTTGGCGGCGATGACGACGTTGGCGCCGTCGCGGGCGGCGCGCAGCGCGATTGCCTTACCGATGCCGCGGCTGGCGCCGGTGATGAACAGGGTCCTGCCCCTCAGCGTGCGCGCGTCCGTCATGTCGCTTCCCTCCCCATGGTTGTTCCGCCGCTGCCGGCCGGTTGTCGGCGATGCTACCACACATTCCCGGGGCGCCGTCCAGACGCAAGCGTCATTTAATTGACCTATGCGTCAATGCATCTACCCCGTCTAGACTGCGCTTGCCCCTCTCGTTCGGGAGTTCCGGCCGGTGCGCCGTCACATCCTCGCCCTCGCGCTGATCCTCGGCTCCACGCCCGCCTTCGCGCAGGCGGTGGCGCAGCACCTGTTCTTCGAGGCCGTGCCCATGGGCGCCCCTCCCAATGTGTCCTACGAGGCGCGGCAGCGCCTGACCGAGCGCGCCCGGACCGAACTGCTGCCCGCCATCCTCGACGCGGCCGGCCTGGATGGAGCGGGCACGGCCGCCGACCTGCGGATGGGCGGCTACCGGCTCCGGACCAACCCGTCGCTTCACCTGACCCTGTGGCTGGAGGACGATCCCGCCGACCGTCTGGCCGGGGCCATCGCCTGGAGCCTCGAACAGGACAGCGTCCTGGTGGCCGATTTCGACAGCACCGACGGCGCTACCGGCTACGCCCTGGTCCGCTTTCCCGCCGGCAGCTTGACGCCGGACCGCGCCCAGCGCTTCTTCCTCGCCGCCGCGGCGGAGCATGAGGGGCTCGGCGGCGGCTACACCGCCTTCGGCGACACGCTGCTGTTCCTCAACCTGCGCGGCGACGACGGGACGCCCTACAGCGGCCTCCCCGACGAGGCCTTCACGGAGTTTTTGCGCCGCGCCGCCGACGCCTTCTCTGGTGCGGTCCTGGCGGCGACCGGGCGCGCCGACGCGCGGCTCGTCCTCCAGCCGCCCCAGCCCGACAGCCCTGCCCTCGCCCCGCTGCGGGCGTGGCACGCGGCGCTGGTGTCCGAAACCCTGACCGCCGAGCCCGCCCGATGACAAGCCATCTCTCCCGCCGTTCCGTCCTGGCGCTGGGCGCCGCCGGCCTCGCCACGCTCGCCGCTCCGGCGCGGTCGCAGGAGTTCACGCCCGGGCTGCTGTACGCGGTCGGGCAGAAGTTCGACAAGAGCTTCAACGAGGGCGCCTTCACCGGGGCGGAGCGGTTCAAGGAGGCCACCGGGGTCGCCTACCGCGACTATCTGCCGGCCAGCACGGCGCAGTTCGATCAGGCGGTGGCCGCCCTGCTGCGCCGCGGCGTGACCGACCTCGCGCTGATCGGCTTCTACTACGCCGCCCCGCTGGCCAGCCTCGCGCCGAGGCACCCCGCCGTCCGCTTCACCCTGGTCGATGCGGTGGTGGAGGCGCCGAACGTCCAGTCCGTGACCTTCAAGGAGCAGGAGGGGTCCTTTCTCGTCGGCATGCTGGCGGCCATGGCCTCACGGACAGGGACGGTCGGCTTCATCGGGGCGCTGGACATCCCGCTGATCCGCAAATTCATCGCCGGCTTCCAGCAGGGCGCCCGCCACGCCCGGCCGGACATCGGCCTGCTGGTCAATTTCGTCGGCACCACCCCCGCCGCCTTCAACGACCCGACCACCGGGGCGGAGGTGGCGAAGGCCCAGTTCCAGCGCGGCGCCGACGTGGTGTTCGCCGGAGCCGGCGTGTCCAACTTCGGCATCTTCGCGGCGGCCAAGGACGACGGGCGCCTCGCAATCGGGGTGGACAGCAACCAGAACCACCTCTACCCCGGCACCATCCTGACCTCGATGCTGAAGCGGGTAGATCTGGCGGTGGAGCGCGCCTTTGGGGAGGGACGCAGCGGCGCCTGGACCCCCGGCCCGCACGCCCTCGGGCTGGCCGAGCGCGGCGTCGATTACGCGCTGGACGACAACAACCGCGCGCTGGTCACCCCCGCCATGAAGGGTCGGCTGGAGGAGGCACGCGAGGCCATCATCCAGGGCCGCATCCGGGTGGCCGACGCCGTGTAGGCGCCCACTCAGGCGTACTGCGGCTCGACCCCCACGGCGAAGCTCAGGTCGGCGCCGCGCAGCGTTTCCGCCGTGGCGCGGACGCGCGTCAGGTCGGTGCCGTGCAGAATCGCGCGGGCGAGGCTGGTGTCGCGCAGGTCGGCGCCGGTCAGGCTGGCCTCGGCGAGGTTGGTCGGCCACAGGCGGCTGCCGTCCCCGGCGAGGTCCACCGGGCGCAGCCGCGCCCGCCACAGCTTGGCCCCCGCCAGATTGGCACCGCGCAGGTTGCAGCCGGACAGGTCGGCGCTGGTGAAGTCCGCCTCGCGCAGGTCGCAGTAGGACAGATCCGCCATGACCAGCTTCGCCCCGGAAAAGTCCGCCCCGCGCAGCCCGCAGAAGCGCATCACGCTGCCGGCCAGCAGCTGGTTGGCGAAGTTGTAGCCGCGCAGGTCGACGCGCTGCATCTCCAGCCGCAGGCCGGCGGCGGCGTTGCGCTCGACCCAGAGCTGGTGCGCGGAAATGCTGTCGGCCATCCGCCCGGCGAGGCTGACCAGCCCGGTGCCGTCGACGTCGATGCCACGCCGCTCCAGCGTCTGGCGCAACTCGTCGTCCAGCCGGGCGCCGCACAGCAGGGCGCCCTGCATCTCCACCCGCTCCATCACCGCGCCGATCAGGTTGGCGCCGATCAGGATGGTTCCGGTCATGTCGCTGCCGGAAAAGGTCGCCCCGGCCATGTCGCAGCCGGAAAAGTCGCACTGCGCCAGACGGGCGTCGGACAGGATGGCGCGGGCCATCTTGGACCCGATGAAGGTGGTGCTGCCGTCGGCGTTGCCCGCTGGCTTGCGTTCGTCCGCCCCCAGCATCATACCCTTGCGCAGGTCGGCGCCGCGCAGGTTGGCCTCCTCCATCAAGGCGCCCTCCACCCGCGCGCCGCGCAGGTCGGCACCTTCCAGCGACGCGCCGGTGAGGTCGGCCTTGGACAGGTCGGCGCCGAACAGGTCGGTGCGCGACAGAACGGCCCCCGACAGCCGGGCGCTGTTCAGGTTCGCCCCGCTGAGCTTGGCGCCGCTGAGGTTGATGCGGCGCAGCCCTAGGCCCGACAAATTGTGAAAGCTGAGGTCGGCGCAGCGCCCCTTCATGCTGGGGTCGCGCGTCAGCCATTGCTGATGCTTGACCAGCGCGTTGCGGATCGCCCTCAGATATCGCTCTTCCACGTGCGACGCCTCCGCGCCGTCCAGCCGTTTCCGCCGGCATCGCACGCCGGTTGAACGATCGGGACCCTTGCCACGCTGGGATGTTACCAGAGCCGCCTGGAAAAAGCGAAAGCCCTGGTTTGTCCGGCCTCAGCGCAGCGTGTCGGCCAGCAGCGCGCCGCGCGACGCCATCATGTAGAGCCCCATGTGATGCGCCGGCTCCTGCGGGTGGGCCATAGTCTCCGGAAGGCCGAGGTCCCGCGCCGTCTCCGCCGGCAGGTCGTAGGTGGCGCAGCCCGGCTCGTAGACCACAACATCCTTCAGCGTCGGCATCATGCCGTGGTTGCGCGCGGACAGCAGGGTCAGGACGAAATCCATCACGCACACGTCGGTGCAGATGCCCACCGTGACGACCGACACCAGCCGGTTGCCGTTGACCCAGTCCACCAGCCGGTTGCGCCCGGCCTTGCCATCCGCGTCCAGTTCGGTCGCGCCGATGAAGAAATTGATGCAGTCCTTGGCGATAAGGGTCGCCGAGGGCTCCGACTCGAGCCAAGCCAGTTCGGACACCAGCTCGTCATGGCCGGTGCCGATCAGGCAGTGCGGGGGATAGGGCGGCTCCGGCTTGTCCGGGGCGTGGCGGTCCAGCGAGACGCAGATCGGCCAGCCGGCCCCGGCGAAGCGGCGGGCCAGACGGTCCGTCTCGGCGATCATGCGGTCGACCTGGGCGTTCGGCGCCGCCGGGGCGAGCGGACCGCAACCAACGGCGGCGAACCCCTTCACCTCGTCGATGATCACCAGACCGGTGCCTCCGGCGGGCATCGCGTAATCGCCGAGCGCCACCGGAAAGGTGCGGCGGATGGTGTCCAGCGCCTCGTCGCTGCGAGTCATCAGGTCCAGCATGGGTGCTCCCATTCAAATGGTGGAAGTGTCAGTCCTGTGACCGGAGGTGCACAACATTTCAGGACTGTGTCCAAGCACTGCGACATTGTGGCCGAACGCTTGCGCATGGGTCCGAAAAGATCAATGGAATTCAGCCGGATCGACTGTTTGTTGCAACCGCGAGACATATTCCTGTCTGCATTCGGCGCACCGTGCGACGGAATACCGCGGTGCCAAGCCATGAAACCCGGTCCTCAATAAAGGGGACGCGAGGCTTCCGCCGCAACCATAAGGTACACCAATGGTTTTATCGGCCGAGTTCCTGGGCATGCTTCTGCTGGTCACCAGCGCCGCGGCGCTCGGCCTGTCCATCGTCATCGACGTCGGGCAGATCACGTCGGAGAAGGCGCGCCAGACCATGATGATGCGCCAGCACGACCGGAAGAAGACGGCGCTGGGCGAATGGACCCGCAAGCTGGAGCAGCGGCAGGAGGAAATGACCGCCTTCCAGGCCCGCACCACCGAATGCAACGGGCGACGGCAGAAGGCGCTGTCGGAGATCCGGGCGCTGGAACTGACCAAGGTGGAGTTCGTGCATGAGCTGGGCGACGGCGAGGAAGCCGGTTGTTTCTGGGTCCGGCTGACCGTGCAGGACGAGTTCCCCTCCATCGAACGGCGCGACGTGATCTTCGCCCGCCAGATCTGGAGCTATCCGAACGTCGCCCATGTCTGGACCTATTCCGTCGATCAGGCGGCGGCGATGGCGCGCGTCGCCTTCACCGTGAAGAACGGCGTCCTGCCGACCATGGTCGTCCCGCTCGCCCAGGCACCCGACCCCGACGCGGAAGGAGCGTCCGCATGACCGGGATGATGCTCTATCTCAGCCTCGGGCTGATGGTGCTGACGGTGCTGTCCAACCGCTACTGGCGGCGGCAACTGGAAGGTCTGCGGCAGGGCCAGCTGCGCATCCGCGAGAAGATGGAGGAGGTCGGGAAGGACGTGGAGGACATCGCCACCGCCTATTCCCAGGTCACCCAGAAGCACGCCGAGGCCGAGAAGCGCGCCTTGAAGGCGGAGCAGGACATGCAGGCCGCCCTGAACGAACTGGAGGCGAGGCAGACCGCGCCGGTCGTGCGCTATCACGTGTTCGACCGCTCCGAACCCCGCCCGGGCCGGTTCTGGGAAGCCGCGGTGCGTCATGTGCCGAGCGACGCCACCGTGATGACCGGTCAGCGCGGCTGGGTGGGCATCCGCCGCTGTCTCCTGACCGCCGAAACGGAACGGGAGGTGCGCGAGCGCGTCAGCGCCCGATACCCGCGCAAAGCCGGATTTCAGGTGTTGGAGGTGGTGCCCTGCCGGGTCGCCGGCCTGTCGGTGAATCGCATCCCCGAACTCAGCACCTTCCGCCGCTCCGCCCCGCCGGAGGAAGCCGCGCGGCCTCCCCGCCGGGCCGCCGGCGGCCGTTGACGAGCATCCGGCCCGCGGGAATTGGGCGGCGCCCCTCCCCGCAGGCCGGATGCATCATCAGTGTTTCCGCCTCAGCAGTATTTGCGCAGCATCTCGCGGACCTTGTCCGCCATGTCCGGACGCCGCAGCGCGTGGGCCAGCGTGGCTTCGATGAAACCGACCTTGTCGCCGCAGTCGTAGCGGGTGCCTTCGAAGCGCAGGCCGTGGAAAGGCTGCGTGCCGATCAGCTTGGCCATGGCGTCAGTCAGCTGGATCTCGTTGCCGGCGCCGCGCTGCTGCTTCTCCAGATGGTCGAACACCTCCGGCTGCAGGATATAGCGGCCGATGATCGACAGGGTGGAGGGCGCCTCTTCCGGCTTCGGCTTCTCGACGAGGCCGCGCACGGTGGCCAAGCGGCCGTCGTCCTTCTCGACATCCAGGATGCCGTAGCTGCTGGTCCGCTCGCGCGGGACGTCCACGACGGCAACGACGTTGCCGCCCACCTCGTTGTAGGCGTCGACCATCTGCTTCAGGCAGGGGGTGTCGCCCTGGACGAAATCGTCGGGCAGGACAATGGCGAAGGGGTCGTTGCCGATCACCGCCCGCGCGCACCACACCGCGTGGCCGAGGCCCAGCGGGACCTGCTGGCGCGTGTAGAAGCAGCGGCCCGGGGCGATCTCGCTGTCGCGCACCACTTCGAGGGCGTCCAGCTTGCCGCGCTCCTCAAGGGTGCGGTTCAGTTCCGTGTCGGCGTCGAAATGGTCTTCGATGGCGCGTTTGCTGCGGCCGGTGACGAACACGAAATCCTCGATGCCGGCGGCCCGCGCCTCTTCCACGGCATGTTGAAGCAGAGGCCGGTCGACCAAAGGCAGCATTTCCTTCGGAATCGCCTTGGTGGCCGGCAGAAAGCGCGTACCGAGACCGGCGACGGGGAACACCACCTTGCGCACAGGCTTTCGCATTGGGGTTCTCTTGTGGTTGCTTGAGGAAATACTTCGAATATGGAGACGATTCGCAGGTTTGCAAAACGCTCGTCCAGCTTTCTGCCACAGGCAATTCGGTGACGCAACTCCCCTTCCGTAACCCGGCAAAAGGTTAGTTGCGCAGCAGCAAATCCTTCGCTTGGTTGATCTTGGCCGCCAAATAGGTGGACCCCCCATGATCTGGGTGCACTTTCATCATCAGCCGTCGGTGAGCGTCCTTTACCTGTTCGGGTGTGGCTCCGGGCGACAACCCCAAAATATCATAGGCCTCGTCGCGGGTCATAGAACCGCTCCCATGACCGCCGCCACTGTCCTTGGAACCGGGATTGTTCGCATCCCCAGCGGATTGTTCTTCAGCGGTCTGCCAGCCGGGATGGGCACGCTCCATCCACGCTTCCAACACGGAGGCCGATTGCGGATCGTCGCGCCGGCAATCGTCCAGCAGAGCCAGCAATTGCCCCAGGGTCAGCGACTCCAGCGTCCGCCCGCGCCACGGCCCGTGCAGCACCTCCCCCGCCATCGCCCCGGTGTCGTGCTGCAGCGTCATCCGCAGATAGAGCGTCTCGATCTGCGAGGTCTGCCCTCCCCCCGAGGAGGTTCCATAGGACGACGGACGGAAGGCGTCGCGCAGCGTCCGCCAGCGCGTCAGCAGCGGAAAGGCCAATGCCCCCAGCATCATGGCGGTGCCCAACCGTCCGGTCAGAGTCAGGACGACGACCGTCACGGCCGCCAGCGCAATGCCGCCATAGCGCACCGCCGTAGCCAGCGTCCGCGGGTCCGCGGACACGAAGACGCGGGCCAGCATGGCAAGGCCGGCCACCAGCGCGATGCCCAGGAGGAAAAACCCAAACATCCCGCTCTGCCCCATCTCTAGACGAATCCTGCCTTATGATGCATGGGTTTGGCCCCCGCGTCCCCCCTGACCACTCCCGAGTTGGTTGGTGAGCAGCCGAATCGAGTCGCCCCGCCCGCGGCTGTAATGCTCCAAAGCCGCCCGGCCGCCCGCCGCGTAGACGGCGACCGCGCTCAGCAGGTCCCGCAGCTGTTGAGCGGACGAGCCGTCAAACGGGCAATAGGCGCCGCCGCTCAGCCGCGCGATGGTCTGGAAGGCGCGCTTGGCGATCAGATCCCCGCGCTCGTGGAAGATGAAGACAGGGACGCCAAGCAGCCCCAACTGGCCCGCCTGATGGGCGAGCTGATCGACATCCTCCTCCATGCAGTCGCCGACGAAGACCAGCGCGTTGACCTTGCGGTCCCGCGTCTGCTTGATGCAGTGACCCAGGACACGGGCGATCTGGGTCTGGCCGGCCATGCAGGACACCGCGGTCATTCGCCGCAACAGGTCCTGCGCGTTGCCGACCCAGGGGCTGGCCTGGCATTCGCGGAATCCACGGTAATAGACGAGCTGGATGTCCAGCCCGCCCAGCGCGGAGGTCGCCTGGAACATCTCGCCCTGGATCTGACAAGCGCGGTCCCAGGTCGGCTCGCGGCTGGCCGTGGCGTCCATGGCGAACATCAACCGCCCGCGCGGCCCTCCCGTTGCCCGGGGAAGGGCGGCCACACGGCTCAGGAAATCGTCCACCTCGCTCTGGGTGGACCGCTGCTGCGCCGGCAGATTGTCGCGTTCACCCATCGCCCGCATCCCTTTGCCACGGTGATTCGTCATTCCGTAAAGATGGGCGGCGAGGCGGCATGGGTCCAGACTTGTCCACGGCGCCGCCCGTTGGGCAACAGGCTGTGCGCCGATAGGGTTCCGCGGTACGAAACCGCCGGCGGGCTTGCCCCTCCCTCCTTGCCGTGCTTGGGTGGCATCCATGAGCGACGCCGGTCCCACCTTCACCCCCGCCACGCTGCGCGCCCGAATCCTGCACGAGGACGCGGACGTTTTCATCATCGACAAACCCGCCGGGCTGGCCGTGCACAAGGCCGGGCGGATCACCGACCACCTCGACCTCTATCTGCCCTTCCTGGCGGAGGAGGACGGCACGCCGCCGCGCCTGGCCCACCGGCTGGACCGCGACACGGCGGGCTGCCTCGTGCTCGGACGATCGCTCTGGGCGCTGAAACGGCTGGGCGACATGTTCGCCGCCGGCCATGTCGAGAAGACCTACTGGGCGGTCAGCGAGGGCGTGCCGGAGGAGGCAGAGGGGATCATCGACCTCCCGCTGCTGAAGCTGCTGATCCCCGGCGCCTGGAACATCGTGACGCACCCCACCGGCCAGCCCGCCGTCACCCAGTACAAGGTGCTGGGAACCGGCGGCGGGCGGGCATGGCTGGAGCTGAGGCCACGGACCGGGCGCACCCACCAGCTCCGCGTCCACAGCGCGGCCATCGGCTGCCCGCTGGTGGGAGAGCCCTATTACGGCCCGGTGCGCGTGCCGCCGGGAAACCTGCACCTGCTGGCGCGGTCCGTCACCTTCACCATGGCCTTCGACCGCGAACCGGTCACCGCCCTGGCGCCGCCCCCGCCGCACATGCGGGACGCTCTGGCCGCCTGCGGCTGGACGGAACAATGCGGGACGTGAGGGTCAGCGCCCGACCTCGGTGACGCCGTCGGCCAGCCAGACCATGCGGCCAAGCTCCACGTCGCCGCCGCGCAGGGCCTTGCCCTTGGCGACCACCGTCCGCCCGGTGTTGTCCTGGATCGGCCCGCGGAAGACGGCGGCGTTGCCGTTGGCGAGTTGCATCCGCGCCGCGTCGGCGTGGGCCCGCGCCTCCACCCCCACGGCCGGGCCATAGGCGGTGTTGCGGACGAAGCCCTGGTCGAAGCCGCCCTGGCGCAGATGCTTCCACGGCTTCCCCGCGGCGATCAGCGCGACGGTTTCGGCGTAGGCCTTCTCCCAGGCCCATTCGGCCCCGGTCAGGAAGCCCTGCGGCGCGAAGGCCGACAGGTCGGTGTGCAGGCCGCAGCACAGGATGCCATGCGCCTCCGCCACCTCGCAGACCGGGCGCGCCCCGTCGAGCTGGGCGGCCAGCACGTCGGCGCCGCCGTCGGCCAGGGCGCGGGCGGCCTCCGCAACCTGCCGCGGCGTCGTCGCCTCGCCGACGAAGGCGACGCGCAGCGCGGCGGCGGAATCGGCGCGCCGGGCGCCCAGCGCGAAGGCGTTTACGCAGCGCAACACGTCCGGCGCGGGGTGGGAGGCGACGAGCCCGATCGTTTTGGCCCGGCTGGCGTAGCCCGCGACGAGGCCGGAGATGTGCTGCGCTTCCTCCAGATAGCCTTCGAAGAAGCCGGTGTTGATGGGGAGGCGGTCGCGGTCCAGCGGCGCGCCGGAAAACAGGAACACCGTGTCGCGGTGGGCATCGGCCTGGGCCAGCAGCCCCGGCAGGGCGTCGCCCGCGGCGGTGACGATGACGATCCGGCAGCCCTGGGGACCGACCAGCTCCTCCGCCGTCGCAGCCAGCGTCCCGGCAGCGTGCTCCCGCTCCTCAAGCCGCAGGCCGGGCAGACCGATCAGGGCGCGGGCGGCCTCCGCATGGGCATGGTTGAAGCCGAAATCCGTGCGGTCCCCGCAATAGAGGACGCCGACGCCCAGGTCGGGCGATTCAGGGGCGGACGATGCCGAGGGTGCCGATTGCCCGAACGCCCGGGGCGCCGCCAGAAGCATGGCCGCGGCCCCGAAGGCGCCCCCGAAAGCCCGGAGGACATCCCGGCGGTTATGGGTCAATGTCTTCATGCCCGCCTCCCGATGACGGGGGACTATAACCTCCGGAAGGCGGCCGAACCAAGCAATTCGCCTCAATTCCCGCCCCGGGGGCGGTCCGAAGCCTCAAAGATCCGGCTTTGGAAGCGGAATTGGCGCCCCGTCCGGCCATGTCAGCAGATGGCTGGCGCAGCGGCGGCAATCACTGCTCCCGAAGCCGGGAACCGGCACCGGCAGGCCGGACAGCGCCGCGACCAAGGCACATTCGTCGCCGCCGGGAACGGTCCAGGCGCCGAGCATCCGGCCCGCCGCGGTCAGCCGGTCGACGTGCCAGCGCTCCGGCTTGTCCCGACGGAAATGGCGCCCGACCCGCCCCCGCAGGCCTCCCGGTCCCCGCGCGCTGCCGCAATAAAGGTAGCGGCCGGGCGGCAGCACGCGTTCCGGCTTGCCGGGCAGGCGAAGGGTGAGGTCCCGCTCCAGCGCGATCAGCAGCACATAGGCGCCGGGCTCTGGCGGCAGGGTGTCGGGGCGGTCGTGGAATTGCGGATCGGACGGCATGGCGGCACCAGTCTAGCCCCGCCGGGGCGCCGGGGCAGCTGTGCTAATCGGGTCTTTCGCCCCAGCGCCACGCTCTGCTATCACGCCCGCATCATGTCCCTGCTCGACCCGCTGTTCCGCCAGCATCTCGACCGCCTCGACCAGCGCCACACGCGCCGCTCCCTGCTGCCCGTGCGCCCGGAGGGGGCGGGACGCATCCGGCGCGGCGGACGGACGCTGCTGAACTTCTCCAGCAACGACTATCTCGGCCTCGCGTCCCACCCCCGGCTGGTGGAGCGCGCCGGCGAGTGGGCGCAGCGCTGGGGTGCCGGAGCCACGGCATCGCGCCTCGTCTGCGGCACGCTGGAGCTTCACGCGGAGGTCGAGGCGAAGCTCGCCCGGCTGAAGGGCACGGAGGCGGCGCTTCTGTTCAATTCCGGCTGGCAGGCCAACGCCGCCATCCCGCCCGCGCTGTTCGACCGCGAACTGTTGGGTGGCGATGCGCTGGTCTTCACCGACCGGCTGAACCACGCCAGCCTGCATCACGGCTGTGCCGCCGCCGGGGTGCGGCAGATCCGCTTCCGCCACAACGACCTCGACCATCTGGACAGCCTGCTGTCCCAGCGCGCGGACGAGCCGGGCGCGCGCTTCATCGTGACGGAAAGCGTCTTCAGCATGGACGGCGACCGCGCCGACGTGCCGGCGCTGGCCGCGTTGGCGGAGCGGCACGGCGCCTTCCTGTTCCTCGACGAGGCGCACGCGACCGGCGTGCTCGGCCCGCGCGGGATGGGGCTGGCGGCGCTGGGCGAGGGGCGCGTGGACCTCGCCATGGGCACCTTCAGCAAGGCGCTGGGCGGCTTTGGCGCCTATGTCGCGGGGTCGAGGGCGCTCTGCGACTATCTGGTGAACCGCTGCGGCGGGCTGATCTACGCCACCGCCCTGCCGCCCGCCGTGCTGGGGGCGATGGACGCGGCGCTCGACCTCGTGCCGACGCTGGACGCCGAGCGCGCCCGGCTCCAGGCTATGGCCGAGCGGCTGCGCGCCGCCTTCCACGGGCTGGGCATCGCCACCGCGGGGTCGAGCACGCAGATCGTCCCGGCCATCGCCGGAGCGGAGGAGGACGCGCTGGCGCTCAGCCGGCGCCTGGAGGAGCGCGGCATCCTGGGCATCGCCATCCGCCCGCCGACCGTGCCGCCGGGCACCAGCCGCCTGCGCTTCGCCCTGTCTGTCGCCCACACGGACGCCGACCTGGACGCCTTGACGGACGCGCTGGCCGACGCCTGGAGCCGGCGATGACCGCGCCGCTGTTGGTCTTCGTCCATGGCTGGGGGTTCGGCACCGCCCTCTGGGACGGTGTGCGGGACGCCCTTCCGAATGGGGAGAGCGTGGCGGTGGATCTCGGCTTCTACGGCCCACCGTCGCTTCCCGAGCGTCCTGCCGGGCGCCCCATTGTCGCGGTCGGCCATTCTTTCGGAGGGCTGTGGCTGCTGCACGAGCGGCCCTTCGCCTGGGACGGGCTGGTGCTGGTCAACGGCTTTCCCCGCTTCACCGAGGGCGACGGCTTCGCCCCCGCCACGCCGCGCCGGCTGCTGGACCGCATGATCGCGCGCTTCGACGCCGCACCGGAGGCGGTGACCGCGGACTTCCTGCACCGCTGCGGCTGCGAGGCACCGCTGCCTGAGGGACTGGATGCGGCCCGGTTGGGTGAGGCGTTGCAGGCGTTACGCAATTGGGACGCCCGCGCTGCGCTCACCGGCCCGGTGCTGGCCCTGGCGGGAGCGCAGGACCCCATCGTCCCGCCGGCCATGACCGAACAGGCGTTTCGCAACCACTCTGTCCCTCGCCCCTCCGGGGAGAGGGTGGCGCCGAAGGCGCCGGGTGAGGGGGTTCTCGGGGAACCGGACGATCAGGCATTGCGCACCCCCCTCACCCTAACCCTCTCCCCAGAGGGGAGAGGGAATGGCGGATACCATGGGGTTTCGGTCGAGTGGTACCCGGACGGCGGGCATCTGCTGCCGCTGACCGCGCCGGGCTGGTGCGCCGAGCGGATCGCCGCTTTCGCCGCCGGGCTTTCACGATGACCGCCGACCCGCGCAAGGCCGCCATCGCCGCCGCCTTCGGCAAGGCCGCCCCCTGTTACGAGGAGCACGCCGCCGTGCAGCGCGCCGCGGCGGAGCGTTTGGCGGAGCGCGTCGCCCGCCTGCCCTTGCCGCCCCGCCCCCGCGTGCTGGAGATCGGCTGCGGCACCGGCTTCCTCAGCCGCGCCCTGCGCGAGCGGATCGGACCGGCGGACTGGCTGCTCACCGACCTGTCGCCGGACATGCTGGCGCGCTGCCGCGCCGCATTGGGCGACCCGACCGATTCCGAGTTCCGGATCATGGACGGGGAACAGCCGGACCTCGACGGCCCCTTCGACCTGCCCTTCGACCTGATCGTCTCCAGCCTCGCCCTGCAATGGTTCCGCGACCCCGCCGCCGCCTTGGCGCACTGGGTGGGGCTGCTGGCGCCGGGAGGGCGCATCGCCGTCGCAACATTGGCCGCCGACAGCTTCCGCGAATGGCGGGAGGCCCACCATGCGCTCGGGCTGGAGGCTGGGATTCCTGCCTACCCCACCCGCCACGCCCTCGACCGACTGTGGCCCACCGGCGGCGCGGGATCGGTCGAGGAGGAGCGGCTGCTCCGCCGTCACGCCGACGGGCTGGAGTTCCTGGCCGAACTGAAGGGCATCGGCGCCCATCTGCCGGCGGAGGGCCGCCGCCCCCTGCCTCCGGGCGCCCTGCGCCGCGTGCTGCGCCGGCTGGAACGGCCGGAAGGACTGACCATGACCCATCACATCGCCTACGGCCTGTTCCGCAAGGACGGCGCCCAGCCCCGCGGGGTGTTCGTCACCGGCACCGACACCGGCGTCGGCAAGACGCTGGTCTCCGCCGTGCTCGCGCGGGCCTGGGACGCCGCCTATTGGAAGCCGCTGCAAACCGGCCTGAAGGACGAACCGGGTGACACGCCCACCGTGGCCGCCCTCGCCGCCCTGCCCGTGGACCGCGTGCATCCGCCGGCCTATGCGCTGGCCGAGCCGCTGTCCCCGCACGCCGCGGCGGAGCTGGAAGGCGTCGCCATCGACGCTGATGCCCTGGCCCTACCCGACACCGGCCGACCGCTGGTGGTGGAGGGGGCCGGCGGGCTGATGGTGCCGGTGACGGAGGACGTCTTCATCATCGACCTGATCACCCGCTTCGGCCTGCCGGTGGTGCTGGTGGCGCGCAGCACGCTCGGCACCATCAACCACACGCTGCTCAGCCTGGAGGCGCTGCGGGCGCGCGGGCTGGCGGTGGCCGGGGTGGTGCTGAACGGCCCGCCCAACCCCGGCAACCGCGCCGCCATCAAGCGGTTCGGCAAGGTCCGCGTCCTGGCCGAGATTCCCACGCTCGACCGCATCGACGCCGAAACCGTCGCCGAGGTGGCGGCCCTCATCCCTTCCTTCGACAGCGTGTTTCCATGACCGATACCATCGCCCTGGATCGCCGCCACGTCTGGCACCCCTTCACCCAGGCGCAGACCGCGCCGGAGCCGCTGGCCGTCACCCACGGCAAGGGGGTCAGCCTGTTCACCGAGGACGGGCGGGAAATCCTGGACCTCATCTCCTCCTGGTGGGTGAACCTGCACGGCCACGCCCACCCGGCCATCGCCGGGGCCATCGCGGAGCAGGCCCACCGGCTGGAGCAGGTGATCTTCGCCGACTTCACCCACAGCCCCGCCGCGCGCCTCGCCGCCCGGCTGGCCGAGGTGCTGCCGGGAAATCTCGACCGCGTCTTCTACTCCGACAACGGCTCGACCGCGGTGGAGGTTGCGCTGAAGCTCGCCTGGCAGTACTGGCGCAACAACGGCGAGGGCCAGCGCCGCCGCTTCCTAGCCTTCGAGGGCAGCTACCACGGCGACACCTTTGGCGCGATGGCGGCGGGGGTCGGCTCCGGCTTCTACGAGCCGTTCCAGGAGTTGCTGTTCGCCGTCGACCGCATGCCCTACCCGGCCACCTGGGACGGCGACCCGGAGGTCGCGGCGAAGGAGGCCGCGGCGCTGGACTGGCTCGACCGCTGGCTGGCCGCCAACGGGACGGAGATGGTCGCCGTCATCATCGAACCGCTGGTCCAGGGCGCGTCCGGCATGCGCTTCTGCCGGCCGGAGTTCCTGCGGGCCATGGCGGCGCGGGTGCGGGCGGCGGGCGGTCTGGTGATCTTCGACGAGGTGATGACCGGCTTCGGCCGCACCGGCGCCCTGTTCGCCAGCCAGAAGGCCGGAGTCGCCCCGGACCTGATCTGCCTGTCCAAGGGACTGACCGGCGGTTTCCTGCCGCTGTCGGTCACCGCCTGCGGCGCTTCGATCTACGAGGCGTTCCTCGGCGCCGGCTTCGACCGGGCCTTCGCCCACGGCCACAGCTTCACCGCCAACCCGCTGGGCTGCGCCGCCGCCTTGGCTTCGCTGGAGCTGACCACCTCGGCGGAAACCGCCGCCAACCTCGCGCGCATCGAGAAGCGGCACCGCGCCGCCATCGCCGACCTGTCCAGGCACCCCAAGCTGTCGCGTGGGCGCGTCATGGGCACCATCGCCGCCATCGAGGTGACCGACGCGCAGGGCTACACCGCCGCGGTCGGGCAGACGCTGAAGCGCTTCTTCCTGGAGCGGGGATTGCTGCTGCGCCCGCTCGGCCCCGTGATATACCTGCTGCCGCCCTACTGCGTGACGGACGGGCAGCTGGACCGCGCCTACGCCGCGATCCGCGACGCCGCCGATACCCTTCTCTGATTCGCTTTTCCCGAGGACCGACCATGCCCGACACCGCCATGCAGACCGCGGATTCCACTGCCGCCTCCACCACCGCCCGGCGCTGGACCCGCGAGGACATCCTGGCCCTGTTCGAGCTGCCTTTCGTGGAGCTGCTGCATCGCGCCCACGAGACGCACCGCCAGCATCACAACCCGAACAAGGTCCAGCTCTCCACCCTGCTGAACATCAAGACCGGCGGCTGTCAGGAGGATTGCAAATACTGCGCGCAGAGCGTGAAGTACGACACCGGCGTCGAGGCGGAGAAGCTGCTCGACCGCGCCCAGGTGCGCGCCGCCGCGGAGAAGGCCAAGAAGGCGGGCGCCGGCCGCTTCTGCATGGGTGCTGCGTGGCGTGAGCTGAAGGACCGCGACGTCGAGAAGCTGGCGAACATCGTCCGCGACGTGAAGGACCTGGGGCTGGAAGCCTGCATGACGCTGGGCATGCTGACCCGCCCGCAGGCCGACGCGTTGAAGGACGCAGGCCTCGACTACTACAATCACAACCTCGACACGTCGGAGGAGTTCTACGAGCAGATCGTCTCCACCCACAGCTACCGCGACCGGCTGGACACGCTGGCCAACGTCCGCGACGCCGGGCTGAAGGTCTGTTCCGGCGGCATCGTCGGGCTGGGGGAGAGCCGGGTGGACCGCGCCGGACTGCTGGAGACTCTGGCGAACCTGTCGCCGCAGCCGGAAAGCGTGCCGATCAACAAGCTGGTGTCGGTCGCCGGCACCCCGCTGGGCGACGTCGACGCGCTGGACGCCTTCGAGTTCATCCGCACCATCGCGGTCGCCCGCATCCTGATGCCGCGTTCCTACGTCCGCCTATCGGCGGGCCGCCGCTCGCTCAGCGACGAGGGTCAGGCGCTCTGTTTCTACGCTGGCGCGAACTCCATCTTCTATGGCGACAAGCTGCTGACCACCGGCAACCCGGAGCATGAGGCCGACCGGCGGCTGTTCGACCGGCTGGGGCTGGAGGCCGACGGCGGCGCCCATTGACGCGCCGGCGTCCCCGGCCCCCGCGCAAGAAACGCCAAGGGGGAGGACGCCGAGCATGGACGACATCGCCGCCAAAGCACCCAAGACCCACTACACCTCGGCCGAGGTCACGGCCCTGTCGCACCTCTACAGGGCCGAGATCTACCGCAGCACCGTCTGGCGCACGCGGCTGGACGCCACCACCAACTGGGCGGTGGTGACCACCGGCATCGCCCTGTCGCTGACCTTCAGCAGCGCCACCGCCTCCCCCCTGCCGCTGGTGCTGGTGGGGCTTCTGGTCGCCGTGTTCCTCTACATCGAGGCGCGGCGCTACCGCTTCTTCGACTTCTGGCGAATCCGCGCCCATGTGCTGGAGCTGTATTTCCTCGGCCCGATACTGCGCGGCCAGGGCGATCAGTTCGCCCGGGGCTGGAACGAGACGCTGTTCCAGGACTACCAGAACCCCAACCTGCACATCACCTACCTGGAGGCGGTGGGCCGCCGGCTCCGGCGGAACTACGGCTGGATCTTCCTGATCCAGGTGGTGGCCTATCTGGGCAAGCTGATGATCCACCCGGTCCCGCTGTCGAGCCTGGACGAGCTGTTCGCGCGGGCGACCATCGGGCCGGTGCCGGGGGAGATCGTCCTGCTCTGCGGCCTCGCCTTCCACGGCACCTGGATGGCCATCGCCTTCCGGACCTTCCGCAGCCGCCGCGGCGCCGACCGCGAACGCCCGCCGCCGCCGGCCACCGACGCCGTTCTGGATCTTGCCCGCGGTCCGTGAGGGCCGCGGCGGATTTCCCTTTTTGCGCAAGGGATAAGGGGTAGTTTTCCGTCCGACCTGCCTCTTTTGCGCGCCGTGGCATAAATGGGATCAGCACCGTCGCGCTCACGCTATGCAACGGATCGTCTTGTGTTCTCCTTCCGCGGGGGGCTAGAAGGGGCTCCATCGGATGCGGTTGCGCGGTCATACCAGAAGGACACCCGTTCGCCGGGCTGATCTTCACCGGTTCCCCGCACAGCCGACGGCCGGACGACCATAGAGGTGAACGAGGATTTCACGATGGCGAGCCAGGGCGAGAACAAGTGGGTTTACTGCTTCGGTGCCGATGCCACCGAAGGCCGGGCGGACATGAAGAACCTGCTCGGCGGCAAGGGAGCCAATCTGGCCGAGATGGCCAATCTGGGCCTCCCGGTTCCTCCGGGTTTCACCATCACAACCGAGGTCTGCACCTATTTCTATGCCAACGGCCGCAACTATCCGCCGGAGCTGAAGGCCCAGGTGGACGCCGCGGTCAAGCAGCTGGAGCAGGCCATGGGCGCCACCTTCGGCGATCCGGCCAACCCGCTGCTGGTCTCGGTGCGCTCCGGCGCCCGCGCCTCCATGCCGGGCATGATGGACACGGTGCTGAATCTCGGCCTGAACGACGCGACCGCCGCCGGCCTCGCCAAGCGCTCGGGCGACGCCCGATTCGCCTACGACAGCTACCGCCGCTTCATCCAGATGTACTCGAACGTGGTGCTGGACGTTGACCACCACCACTTCGAGGAGATCCTGGACAACCACAAGCGCGACAAGAACCACAACCTCGACACCGACCTGAGCGCCGCCGACTGGCAGGCCGTCATCGAGGACTATAAGAAGGCCGTCGAGCACGAGCTCGGCAAGCCCTTCCCGCAGGACGTGCAGGAGCAGCTGTGGGGCGCCGTCGGCGCCGTTTTCGGCTCCTGGATGAACGCCCGCGCGATTACCTACCGCAAGCTGCACGACATCCCCGCCGACTGGGGCACCGCCGTCAACGTGCAGTGCATGGTGTTCGGCAACATGGGCAACGACTGCGCCACCGGCGTGGCCTTCACCCGCAACCCGTCCACCGGCGAGAACGCCTTCTACGGCGAATACCTCGTCAACGCCCAGGGCGAAGACGTGGTGGCCGGCATCCGCACGCCGCAGCACCTGACCATCGCCGGCAAGGAGGCCAACAAGTCCGACCTGCCCGCCATGGAAGAGGTCATGCCGGAGGTCTTCAACCAGCTCAATGAGGTCCGCCTCACGCTGGAGAAGCACTACCGCGACATGCAGGACATCGAGTTCACGGTCCAGCAGAACAAGCTGTTCATGCTGCAGACCCGCAACGGCAAGCGCACCGCCCCGGCGGCGCTGAAGATCGCCGTCGATCTGGCCGACGAAGGCCTGATCGACAAGGCCGAGGCCGTGCGCCGCATCGATCCGGCCTCGCTCGACCAGCTCCTCCACCCGACGCTGGACCCGAAGGCGGAGCGCAAGGTCATCGCCAAGGGCCTGCCGGCGTCGCCGGGTGCGGCCTCGGGCAAGGTCGTCTTCACCGCCGACGAGGCGGAGACGCTGGCCGGCCAGGGCGAGGCGGTCATCCTCTGCCGCGTCGAGACCTCTCCGGAAGACATCCACGGCATGCACGCCGCCCGCGGCATCCTAACCACCCGCGGCGGCATGACCAGCCACGCCGCCGTGGTGGCCCGCGGCATGGGCCGCGCCTGCGTGTCGGGCGCCGGTGACCTGCGCGTGGACTACAAGTCCAGGACCATGTCGGTCCGCGGCGTCACCATCAAGGAAGGCGACATCGTCACCATCGACGGTTCGACCGGCGAGGTGATGCTGGGCGAGGTGCCGACGATCCAGCCGGAGCTGTCGGGCGACTTCGCCACGCTGATGGGCTGGGCCGATTCGCTGCGCCGCATGAAGATCCGCACCAACGCGGAGACCCCGCTGGACGCCCGCACCGCGCGGAAGTTCGGCGCGGAGGGCATTGGCCTGTCGCGCACCGAGCACATGTTCTTCGACCCGGACCGCATCCTGGCGGTGCGCGAGATGATCCTGGCGGAGAGCGAAGCCGGCCGCCGCGCCGCTCTGGCCAAGCTGGAGCCCTTCCAGAAGAAGGACTTCGCCGAGCTGTTCACGATCATGTCGGGCCTGCCGGTGACCATCCGCCTGCTCGATCCGCCGCTGCACGAGTTCCTGCCCAACACCGAGGCGGAGATGGCGGAGGTCGCCAAGGCCACCGGCACCGACCAGCTCAAGGTGAACCACCGCGTGGTGCAGCTCCACGAGGCCAACCCGATGCTCGGTCATCGCGGCTGCCGCCTCGGCATCACCTACCCCGAGATCTACGAGATGCAGGCCCGCGCCATCTTCAGCGCGGTCGCCGAGGTCTCCCAGACCACGGGCGAGACGGTGATGCCGGAGGTCATGATCCCGCTCATCGGCACCAAGAAGGAGCTGGACATCCTCAAGGCCGTCGTCGACCGCGTTGCCAAGGAGGTCATGGACTCGACCGGCGTCACGTTCGAGTACATGGTCGGCACCATGATCGAGCTGCCGCGCGCCGCGCTGAAGGCCGGTGAGATCGCCGAGACGGCGGAATTCTTCTCCTACGGCACCAACGACCTGACCCAGACCACCTTCGGCCTGTCGCGCGACGACGCCGGCGCCTTCCTGCCGGAGTACCAGCGCCAGGGCATTCTGGAGCACGACCCGTTCCAGACGCTGGACCAGGACGGCGTCGGCGAGCTGATCGCCATCGCCACGGAACGCGGCCGCAAGGTCCGTCCGAACATCAAGCTCGGCATCTGCGGCGAGCATGGCGGCGACCCGGCCTCCATCTCCTTCTGCGAGAAGGTCGGGCTGGATTACGTGTCCTGTTCGCCCTACCGCGTGCCGATCGCCCGTCTGGCCGCCGCCCAGGCGGCGCTCGACGCCGACACGGTGAAGCGCGACTGACCGGTACCCGACGACGCGAAGGCCCCCACCCCTGGGGGCCTTCGTTTTTTGAGGGATGGTTCCGTGGACACTGACCCCGCCCTTCCGACCTCACACATCGACCGGTTGACCGACCGTCTCGTCGCCTGCCTCGACGAGGGTGACGGCTCCGCCGCGGCCCGCGCCGCGGTGGTGGCGGTTCGCTCGGGTCCGCGCTCCTGGACCGCCGGCCTCGCCCGCGGCGGCGCGGCGCCTCCGCCGGTCACGGTCCGCTTTCTCGTGTACAGCATCACCAAGACCCTGACCGCCGCCGCCCTGCTGCGGCTGTGCGAGCGGGGCCTGATCGACCTTGACGCTCCGCTGGACCGCTGGTTGCCGGACTTCGCGGCGGCCGACCGGATCACCCTGGCCCAACTGCTCGCCCACCGCGCCGGGCTGCGCAATTACGGCGGCAGCCCCGCCTACCACGCCGCCGTGCGGGCGGGCGAGGAGCCATGGAGCGAGGATGGCTTCCTGGAGCGCTGCCGCGCCGCCGACTTGTTCGCCGCGCCGGGGCGGGAATTCTCCTATTCCAACATCGGCTACCTGCTGGCGAAGCGGGTACTGGAGCGGGTCACCGGCCTGTCCTTCGCCCAGGCCCTGGACCGTGAGCTGTTCCGCCCGCTGGGCCTGACCGGCTGGTCAGTGCCGACGGAACGCGACGACCTGTCCGGCCTATGGACCGGCCCCAGCCCCTATCTCGGCGGCAAGGACGGTCCGCCCGCCGATGTGGCCGCCCTCTACCATCCCGGCTGGGTGGCCCATGGCGTCGTGGCCGCGACGGCGCAGGACATCGCCGGCCTTCTCCACGCGCTGTTCGCGGGTGGCCTGCTGCCCAACGCCATGGCGGCGCGCATGCTCGACTCCGCCCCGGTGCCGGGAACCATGCGCGGGCGCCCCTGGGTGGAGCCGGGCTACGGCCTCGGCCTGATGGTGGAGCGCGACGAGCAGGCTGGGCCCTATTGGGGACACACCGGCGGCGGGCCTGGCGGGTCGGCCTGCGCCTATCACTTCCCCGCCCGCAAGCCGGGGGAGGAAGCGGTGACCGTCGCCCTCTTCACCGATGGCGAGGACAACGACCAGGCGGAATGGATGACCGTGGAGGCCGCGGAAATCCTGCGCGAGTGATTTCCGTCAGCGCCGCTCGAACAGCTCCATCTCCCCCTCCACGGGGGTGCGCCGCAGCGCCTGGAGATAGTCCATCTCCTGATGCACCGTCTCCAGCTCCGCCTCGGGGCGCAGCAGACGGCGAAAGGCCCGCCCGGTGGTCGGGAAGAAATGGACGCGCCGCCCCTTGTCCCCGCCCAGATCCTGCACGGCCAGCGCCAGCCCCTCCCGCCGCACATAGTCCACAGCGAAGGCGGCGTTGGCGGCACCGACGTCCAGGCTGGTGTCGATGACGCGCGCCGCCCCGAACAGCTTGACCTCCATCCGCTCGCGCCGGGCGCCGCGTGTCAGCAGGTCGTTGATCAGCCATTCCATCGCAACGCTGCCGTAGCGGGTCGCCACGCCAAAGCCCTCGCCGCCGGACGGAGAGCCGGGCAGCAGGAAATGGTTCATGCCGCCGACCCGGACCACCGGATCGTTGATGCAGGCGGCGACGCAGGAGCCGAGCGTGGTCACCAGCATGTCGTCGTCGCGGCTGGAGATCCGGTGATGGCCCAGCACCACCGGCACCACATAGGCTCCGAACTCACTGTCCAGGTAGCTGCCGTCGGTGCGCAGCCCGTCACCGTCCGCGCTGCAGCGGTCGACGCCGGCGGAGGATTGGAAGTGAAGCGGTCCGGACAGAGGCATCACTGTCAGCCTGCAAGGGACAAAGGCATGGACGATGGTAATCAACGGCAATTAAAGAAAATACAACAAGTCCGCATACCCCGCCGACCTTTCAGCGTCCGCGACCGCGTTACAGCAGCACGACCCAGGACGCTTCCCGCCCCTTCGGCGCGGCGCGCGCCCGCAGCAGCACCCGCTGGCCGGACTCCAGGCCGGTCAAGTTGCAGCGGCGCAGGACGCTCTTGTGGACGAAGACGTCCTTGGCCCCGTCGTCCGCCGTGACGAATCCGAAACCCTGCTCCGGCTTGAACCACTTCACGGTGCCCGTCAGCTCCTCCTCGGGGCCGGACGCCGCGCCGTGGCGCGTGTTGCGGCTTTCAGCGGGCGTCCCGGTGCTCAGAACGTCCAGGATGTCAGCAACCTGCGGCCCCTTGTTCCCCGGAACCACCCGGCACAGAAGCTCCGCCCCTTCGCCGATCTCGTGCAGCCCGGCCCGGTTCAGGACAGAGATGTGCAGGAAGGCGTCGGTCGTCCCATCCTGCGGTGCTGCGAAGCCGAAACCCTTGATCGGATCGAACCATTTTACCGAAACGCGGAGCGGAGCCGCTTCGCCTGAGGAGGGAACATCCAGAACGTCGCTGGGATGCGAATCGGCTGAAGGCAAGGGTCCGATCCTTTCGGTCAAGGCGCAAGCGTGGAAAGCGGATCGTCCGCCGAACACGAATTTAGCCACACGGAAAATAGGGTTTCCAGCGTAATTTTTTCTTCACATCCGCCGTTTGCCTCTGGCGACGGCACCGTCACAGGGACCATTTCTCCGGATGAGGGGTTACAAAAAGGGCTACAATGCGCCAAAGGCCCGCAAACAAGCCCAAACAAACAAGAACCGATCATGGGAGGGATAACGATGATGGGGGATGCGGCCCGTACACTGCCGGACCAGAGCTGGACCCTGGGCTACCCACCCGATGTGGACTGGAACGCGCCGATTCCGGTGAAACCGCTGACCGCGCTGCTGGAAGACGCGGCGGCCCGTTTCGCCGAGCGTCCCTTCCTGGACTTCATGGGCAAGCGCTCGACCTACGCGGAGGTGGCGCGGATGGTGGACCGGGCCGCCCGCGGCTTCCAGGCGATCGGCGTCGGCAAGGGCGTGCGCGTCGGGCTGTTCCTGCCCAACACGCCCTATTTCGTGATCTGCTACTTCGCGATCCTGAAGGCCGGTGGGACGGTGGTGAACTTCAACCCCCTCTACGCCGAGCGGGAGCTGCACCACCAGATCACCGACAGCGGCGTCGAGCTGATGGTCACGCTCGACCTCACGGTGCTTTATGGCAAGATGGCGCGGATGCTCGCCGAATCGGGGTTGAAGCGGCTGGTGATCTGCCCGATGGCCGACATCCTGCCCTTCCCCAAGAACTGGCTGTTCCCCATCGTCAAGCGGGCGGAGCTGGCGCGCATCCCCGCGGACGACCGCCACCTGTCCTTCCGCCGGCTCGTCGCCAACGACGGCGCCCCGAAGCCGGTCGCCATCGACCCGGCGGAGGACGTGGCTGTGCTGCAATACACCGGTGGGACCACCGGCGTGCCCAAGGGCGCCATGCTGACCCACGCCAACCTCTACGCCAACACCGAGCAGTGCAGCCTGTGGTTCGTCGGCGCGCGGCAGGGTGAGGAGCGGATGCTGGGCGTTCTGCCCTTCTTCCACGTCTTCGCCATGACCGTGGTGATGAACTTCAGCATCCGCATCGGGGCGGAGATCGTCATGCTGCCCCGCTTCGAGCTGGACCAGGTGATGGAAACCATCCACACTAGGAAGCCGACGCTGTTCCCGGCGGTGCCGACCATCTACACGGCGATCAACCACCACAGGCATCTGGAGAAATACGACCTCTCCTCGATCCGCTACTGCCTGTCGGGCGGCGCGCCCCTGCCGGTGGAGGTCAAGGAGGCGTTCGAGCGGAACACCGGCTGCGTCCTGGTGGAGGGCTACGGCCTGTCCGAATCCTCTCCCGTCGCCACCGCGAATCCGATAACCGGGCTGAACAAGGCCGGCTCCATCGGCCTGCCCCTGCCCGGCACGCTGATCGAGATCGTCAGCCTGGAGGAGCCGCGCCGCGTCCTGCCCGTCGGCGAGAAGGGCGAGGTGTGCATCCGCGGCCCGCAGGTGATGAAGGGCTATTGGAACAAGCCGTCCGAAACGGCGCTGACCCTGGTGGACGGTCGCCTGCACACCGGCGACGTCGGCTACATGGACGAGGACGGCTACACCCACATCGTCGACCGCATCAAGGACATGATCCTGTGCAGCGGCTTCAACGTCTACCCGCGCAACGTGGAGGAGGCGATCTACCTGCACCCCGCCGTCGCGGAATGCGTGGTCGCCGGCCTGCCCGACGAGTACCGCGGCCAGACGGTGAAGGCCTACATCCGCGTCGACGACGGCAAGACCCTGACGCGCGAGGAATTGATCGACTTCCTCAAGGACAAGCTCTCCCCCATCGAGATGCCCAAGGCGGTCGAGTTCCGCGGCGAGCTGCCCAAGACGATGATCGGCAAGCTGTCGCGCAAGGCCCTGCTCGACGAGGAGGAGGAGCGGCGGAAGGGCGCATGAGGGGCAGCGCGCCCTTCCGGAACCGCAGGGTGGCCATACGCCCCACCCCACCTTGCGGCCCCGCCCCCCGGACCCTATAAGGACGCTCGTCCTTTCTTTCGGTCCGGCGGCAAGGAAAAGCGCATGATCGTGGTCACCGGTGGGGCCGGTTTCATCGGCTCGAACCTCGTGGCGGCCCTGGCCGCGCGCGGAATCACCAACGTCGCGGTGATCGACCGCTTCGGCGACGGGGAGAAGTGGCAGAATCTCGCCAAGCGGGAACTCGCCACCCTCGTCGCTCCGGAGAACGCGCTCGCCTTCCTCGACCAGCACGCCGCCGAGATCGACGTGATCTTCCACCTCGGCGCCATCTCGGCGACGACGGAGCGCGACGTGGACAAGATCGTCGCCAACAACGTGGCGCTGACGCTGGACCTCTGGCGCTGGTCCTCCTGGCGGGGGGCGCGGCTGATCTACGCCTCCTCCGCCGCGACCTACGGCGACGGCTCCGCCGGCTTCGACGACGACGGGTCGCCGGAGGCGCTGGCGGCCCTGCGCCCGCTCAACGCCTATGGCTGGTCCAAGCATCTGATCGACCGCCGCGTCGCCCGCGTGGTGACGGAAGGCGACATCCTGCCGCCGCAATGGGCGGGCCTGAAGTTCTTCAACGTCTACGGCCCGAACGAGCGGCACAAGGACGACATGATGAGCGTCGTCGCCAAGCTGCACCCCAAGCTCAAGGCCGGGGAGCCGGCCCGCCTCTTCAAGTCGCACCGCCCGGAGTTCGAGGACGGCGGGCAGCTCCGCGACTTCATCTTCGTGGACGACTGCGTGGCGGTGATGCTCTGGCTGTACGACAACCCGCAGGTCAGCGGGTTGTTCAACGTCGGCACCGGCAAGGCCCGCAGCTTCAAGGATCTGGCGCTCGCCACCTTCGCCGCTCTGGGGCTGGAGCCGCGCGTCGAGTATTTCGACATGCCGGCTGAACTTCAGGGCAAGTACCAGTATTTCACCGAGGCGCGCACCGAACGCCTGCGCGCTGCCGGATTCGACCAGCCCTTCACCGAGCTGGAAGAGGGCGTGCGCCGCTACGTCCAGGATTTCCTGTCGCAGCCCGACCCCTACCGCTGACGGTCCCGCCTCCCCCCGTTCGGGGAAACGCCCAAACAACATAAGGCACCCGCCGCGCATGCTCGCCATCGCCTTCCCCGCCATCGACCCCGTGGCGTTCGAACTCGGGCCGATCGTCATCCGCTGGTACGCGCTGGCCTATCTGGCGGGCTTCGTGCTCGGCTGGCGCTACTGCCTGGCGCTGGCCCGCAGCACACCGGGCCGCCCCTCGGCGGAGGATTACGACGACTTCCTGACCTGGGCCGTGGTCGGCGTCATCCTGGGCGGGCGGATCGGCTACGTGCTGTTCTACAACCTGCCCTTCTACCTCCAGAATCCACTCGACGCGCTGATGGTCTGGCACGGCGGCATGTCCTTCCACGGCGGGCTGATCGGCGTGTTGGGCGCGATCCTGCTGTTCTGCTGGAAGCGGGGCCTGTCGCCACTGGCCTTCGGCGACCTGATCGCCGCGGCGGCCCCCATCGGGCTGTTCTTCGGCCGCATCGCCAACTTCATCAACGGCGAGCTGTACGGCCGCCCGGCGCCCGACGTGTCCTGGGCCGTGGTGTTCCCGCGCGACCCGCTGCAGGTGCCGCGGCACCCCAGCCAGCTCTATGAAGCCTTCCTGGAAGGGGCGGTTCTGTTCGTCCTCCTGGCCATCCTGGTGCGGATGCCGGCCGTGCGCGGTCGGGCCGGCATGACGGCGGGCATCTTCTTCATCGGCTACGGCCTGTCGCGAATCATCGCGGAGTTCTTCCGCGAGCCGGATGCGCAGCTGGGCTTCCTCTACGCCGGGGCGACGATGGGACAACTTCTGTCGGTGCCGATGGTTCTGTTCGGTGTCTGTCTCTTATACACATCTGACGCTGCCGACGATTATACG
>NZ_JAUQTX010000160.1:0-16112 GCF_059803775.1 Azospirillum sp. UFLA03-27
AGGATCACGGGGTCGTTGGCCTCGCGCGGAAGCTGGTATTTGACCTGCTGCACCTTCGACATCACGTCGGTCATCGCGACGTTGGGGTTGAAGTTCAGCCGGATGTAGGCCGTGACGAGGCTCACCCCCTGGGTGGAGGAGGAGGTGATGTAGTCGATGCCTTCCGCCGTCGCCACCGCCTGCTCGATGGGCGTCGTGATGAAGCCCTGCATCAGGTCGGGAGAGGCGCCGGCGTAGGAGGTGGTGATGGTGATGACGGTGTTCTGCAGCTCCGGATACTGCCGGATCGGCAGATCCGTCAGCGACCGGACGCCGACCAGCAGGATCAGCAGGCTGACCACCAGCGCCAGGACCGGCCGCCGGATGAAGATGTCGGTGAATGACATGGCCGGTTCCTCAGTTGCGCGGAACGGTCTGCGGCGGCACCAGCGCGCTCGCTTCCGTCGGCACCACGGCGGCGCCGTTGTTCAGCTTGAGCTGGCCGGAGGAGACCAGCCGGTCGCCGGGCTTCACCCCGTCGAGGATCTCCACCTTGCCGTCGAAGCGGTCGCCGGTCTTCACCGGAACGCGCTTGGCGACATGGCCGTCCTTGCCCTCGGCGTCCTTCTGGGCAGCGACGACGAAGACGCTGTCGCCGTAGACCGTGTAGTCCACCGCGGTTTCCGGAACGACGATGCGGTTGTGGGCCGGCGGCTGGACGACGCGGATGTTGGCGAACATGCCGGGCAGCAGCTTGCGCTCCGGGTTCTGCAGCGTGGCGCGCACCTTGATGGCGCGGGTGTCCGGGCTGACCTGCGGCTCGATGGTCGAGATCACCGCGTCGAAGTTGGCGCCGGGGGCCGCGTCGGCGGAGATCAGCACCGGCTGGCCGACGCGGATCTGGCTCAGCGCCTGCTCGGGCAGGGTGAAGTCGACGAACAGGTTGGCGAGGTCGGTCAGCGTGACGACCGGTCCGCCGGCGCTGACATACTCGCCGACATTCACCTGCCGGATGCCGAGTTCACCATCGAAGGGCGCGCGGATCAGCTTCTGGGCGATCAGCGCCTCGGTCTTCTTGATGTTGGCGTTGGCTTCGTCGAGCTGGGCCTGGTTCTGGTCGACGGTGACCTGCGGGCCGGCCTGGTTGCGCAGCAGGTTGCGGGCGCGCTGCAGGTTGTTCTCGGCCAGCTTCGCCTGGGCGCGGTAGGCCAGCAGGTCGGCCTGATCCGGAGCGTCGTTGAGCTGCACCAGCGGCGCGCCGGCCTTCACGCGGGCGCCCGATTCGAAGAAGATCTGGGTCACGCGCCCGACAACCTCCGGCGCCACGCTCACCTGCCGGCTTGCGGTCAGGGTGCCGATGGCGGTGGTGTATTTGGGAACGGACTGCGCCGTCGCCTCGGCGACCGAGACGGGGGTCGGCGGCGGCTTGTTGCCGGCGAAGAAGTCGGCGATGGCCTTGTTCCGGAAGTTGTTGAAGGCGTACAGGCCGCCGAACAGCACGGCCAGGATGACGGCCATGATGATGATGCGGAACGCCAGCCGCCCGCGGGTGACCGGACGGCGTGCGGTGGTCCGCTCTGGCGCGTGAGCGGAATGGTCGATGTCACTCGTCACGATCAGCCTCTCTCGAACAGGTCGGTTCTGGTTCTGTTGATTGGGTGCAATGCAATGATGGCGTGTAAAGAGCCACCGCCTCCTCCCGCAGGCCGAGGCCGCGCAGGATGAAGGCGACCGCGTCGCGAACGGTGCGCCGCGGCTCGGCCAGGGAAGGGACGAGCGGCGTCGGCGGCAGGTGAATGGTGGCCAGGGTGGAGCCCAGCATCTCCGCCAGCCAGAAGGCGTTTTCCGTCACCGGGGCCGAGGGGATGAGGTCTCCGGCGTCGCGGGCGGCGCGCAGCGAGGCCACGAAGGGCGGGGCGATGTGCTCCGACATCCAGCGGCGCACCATATGGGCGAATTCCCCGTCCTCCAGCAGGCTCATGAAATAGAGACGGTAGCGGGGAAGCATGATGTCGCGGTCGCTGGGCAGTTCGCTGACGTAGCAGCTCACCATCGCCTGGACGTAGGCGGCGAGCGTCTCCGTGCTCGGCGGCATCGCCAGGAGCTTCGCGAGATCCTCGTCCCCATCCACGCAGGAGCGGAAGATCGCCTCGTAGAGGGCGGCCTTGCTGGGGAAATGCTTGAAGATCAGCGCCTCCGACACGCCGGCGGCCTGCGCGATCTCCTTCGTCGTGGTGGCGGCGAATCCCTTGCGCGCGAACAGCGGCAGGGCCGCGTCGATGATCGCCGCGCGCCGGGCCGAGTTGTCCAGCCGTCCCATGATTAACCCTATTTCATAAGTGAGCACTAACTCACTTTGCTGGGCCGGAGATATCACGGCGCGGTCAGGCTGTCCAGAGCGGGTTCCCTACAACCAGTGGCGTCAGTGCGAATTTGCGCTTGACCTTCCCGCCGCTGGAAGGTGGAGACTGTGAGCCGTGATGCCGATGCAGGAACGGGAAACAGTGATGGCGCGGGGTGGGTGCACCCTTGGCGGGATGATGTCGATCAGGCTGCTGCTGACGGGGCTGCTGATGCTGGCCGCGCTGGTGCTGTTCGCTCCGTCCCCCGCGCAGGCGCATGTCCATTCCGCCGCCCATTCTCAAGGCCATGCCGCATCCTCGGCTCCAGCGCCGGCCGGGAGCGTCTGGGTGGGCGATGCCGACCACGCGCCACCGGCGGACGACGCCTGCGCGGGCAGGAACGGGCTGTCCTGCGGCGGCGCCTGCCCGATGATGCTGTCGGGCATCGCCGCCACGGCGGCCTTTCCGACGCCGCCGCTCCGTGCCGCCGCGCCCTTCAGGCCCGCCGGGTTGCTACCGGAGGGAATCGGCCCGCCGCCGGTCCTCAGGCCACCGCGCATGGCCGTTTGACCGGACTCCATGCCCGAGTTGCGCCTTCACCGCGCGCTCTGGGCCGGCATTTCGCAAAAACGGACCATCGCATCATGACGATTCTTCAGACCCGCCGCCGGTTCCTGGCGTCCGCGGCTTCGGTCGCCGCGCTGGGCAGCCATTCCACCCTTCTTCCTGCAGCCGTACGCCCCGCATGGGCCGAGGCGCCCCTCCATCTCGCCGTTGAGCGGCGCGTGCTGGAGGTGATGGGCAAGCCCGCCTCCGTCTTCGGCATCCGCCAGCCGGACGGCACCTCCGGCCTGTTCCTCGATCCGGGGCAGCGCTTCCTGGTCGATCTGGCGAACCGGGCCGGGGAGGACGCGGTCATCCACTGGCACGGCATGACCCCGCCCTACGCCCAGGACGGTGTGGCCGACGCGAACCGCCCGCTGATCCGCGACGGCGCCAGCCAGAGCTACGATTTCGAGCCGCGGCCCGGCACGCACTGGATGCACTCGCACCACGGCCTCCAGGAACAGCGGCTGATGGCGGCCCCCCTGATCGTCCGCACCGTCGAAGACCGGCGCGAGGACACGCAGGAGGTCACCGTGCTGCTGCACGATTTCACCTTCAAGGACCCTGCCGAGGTCCTCGCCGGGCTGACCGGCGGAACCATGAATCATGGCGGGATGGATCACGGTGGCGGGCATGGAAGCGGCCACGGAGGCCATGGCGGCGGGCATGGCGGCGCCATGCCGATGATGGACCACTCGACCATGAAGGGCATGGGCGGCATGACCATGACCGCCATGGACCTGAACGACGTGGAGTATGACGCCTACCTCGCCAACGACCGCACGCTCGACGACCCGGAGGTGGTGCGGGCGGAACGCGGCGGGCGGGTCCGGCTGCGGCTGATCAACGGAGCGACCTCGACGGCTTTCCACATCGACCTCGGCGCCCTCGACGGCACGGTGGTCGCGGCGGACGGCAACCCGGTGCAGCCGGTGACCGGGCGGCGCTTCGGCATGGTCATGGGACAGCGGCTGGACATCCTCCTCCAGCTTCCCGCCGAAGGCGGCGCCTTCCCCGTCCTGGCGCAACGGGAAGGGGAGCGTCAGCGCACCGGCATCATCCTCGCCACCCCCGGCGCCACGGTGGGCAAGTCCGCCGGCCTCGCGGACGGCGCCGCCGGCCCGGTGGACCTGTCGCTGGAGCGGCGGCTGACGGCGCTCGCCCCCCTGGCGCCGCGCCCCACGGATTCGGCCTTCACCATCCGTCTGACCGGCGGCATGGCCCCCTATGTCTGGACCATCGACGACCGTCCCTTCGGCGAGCACCGGCCGCTGACCGTTCGCAAGGGGCAGCGGGTGACCGTCACCATGGTCAACGAAAGCCCGATGGCCCACCCGATGCACCTGCACGGCCAGCATTTCCAGGTGACCGCGCTCAACGGGACGGCGCTGGCCGGGGCGGTGCGGGACACCGTGCTGGTGCCGATGAACGGTTCAGCCACCATCGCCTTCGACGCCGACAACCCGGGGCGCTGGCCGCTGCACTGCCACAATCTTCTGCACATGGCGACGGGGATGATGACCGAATTGGTGTGTGAACAAACCATATGAACACGAACATTCCGGCGCGGCCCGACCGCGCCGGAACGGGTACCGCAAAAGCCCCGCGCCGGTTCGGACGGATGAAACCGGCAAATCCAGGCGCATTCCTTTGGAAGCGAACTTTCACGCATCACTCCCATTCACATTGGACGGGGACGTGTCACTTCTCTTCCATCTCCGGGGGCGGCGACCAATGTTCCGGAACCAATCTTCTGCGGGGGCGGCCATTGGCCATGGATACGTGGTGTTATGACGGCGGTGCCGGGGGGCGCTCGTCCAGAGAGTCCGTTGGCGGGTCTGGTGGTGGGTCTGCCGGCGGTGCCGCCGGTGCGGCGGACCTGTGGCTGGACCCGGACCTTGCGGCGCTGGAGGCGCTGTCGCTGCGGGTGCGGGATCTGGTGCTTCCGCATTTGGGCAGCGGGCCGGCCGTCTATGCGGACATCCCGGTCCATCTGAACGTCGGGGATCTGCTGATCAACCAGGGGGCGGAGGCGCTGTTCGCCGACGGCGGCGTGGAGATCCGTGATCGGGTGACGCTGGGCAACGCCCGGCGCCTGCTGCGCCGCCAGCGCGACGGGCAGGCGGCGATCCTGCTGCATGGCGGCGGCAATTTCGGCGACCTCTATCCCCATCACGAGACGTTCCGGCAGAAGGTGCTGGAGAACTTTCCGTCCAGCCGCGTCGTGCTTCTGCCGCAGACCGTCTACTACCGCGACCACGACCGGCTGCGCCACGACATGAAGCGCTGGGCGGCCCACCGCAATCTGGTCTTCATGGCGCGCGACGCGCCGTCGCTCGATCTGGTGCGGCCCTTTCTGGGGGAGCGGGCGATCCAGGTGCCGGATCTCGCCCATTACCTGACGCGCTATCCCACGCGGCTGACCCCGGTGCGCCCGGCCCACGACACAACCCTGCTCGTCATGGCCCGGCGCGACCAGGAATGCGCGGGGCGCCACTGGCTGCGCCAGGACTCGCCGGTCTTCGACTGGGAGGACCTGTGCGGGCCGGAGGATTTCGCCGGCTTCGCCTTGGCCGCCCGGCTGATCCGGCTGGACGACGCGGTGCCGCTTCCCGCCGATCCGTTGCGCGGCTGGTATCCCATCCGCGACCGGCTGGTCCGCAAGGCCGTCGCCCATTTCGGCGCGGCCAACGCCGTGGTCACCAACCGCCTGCACGGGATGCTGCTGGCCCTGATGATGGGGCTGCCGGTGCAGGTGCGCGACAACTCCTACGGCAAGCTGACCAACTACATCGACAGCTGGCTCGCGGATTGGAAACGGTGAGGACCCTGGGAACGTTTGCGCCCCGCATCCGTCTGTCATCCCGGAACAGGGGCTGAAGAGGGCGTCGGCGGGTATGGCGGGCAAGGGGTTGCACATCGGAGTCGAGGAGACGGCGAGCGGCGGGCTGGTCCGCCGCACCGTCCTGCTGTCCGAGGACGGCGCCCGCCGCCGGCACCGCGTGGTCTACGAGTTCGAAGACCCGGCCGGAGCCTCGGCGGACCGGCCGATGGACGGGGCGGTCATGGCCGTCCTGTTCCACGCCATGGAGCGGGGCCTCCCCGTCCATGTGCACGGGCCGCTGACCCGGACGGCGCTGCACAACATCGACGCGCTCCAGGGGGTGTGGCGGCGCTGGCGTCCCGACCGCTACCGGACCGTCGAGATCATCCCGGAGAGGGTCGTCGACCGCAACGCGCCCAAGCCGGGGCGCCGGGCCATCGCCGCCTATTCCAGCGGGCTGGACAGCACCTTCACCATCCTGCGCCACCGGCTGCTCCTGCCGCCGGAGCGCCGCCACCATGTCGGCGCGCTGCTGATGGTGCATGGTTTCGACGTGGAACTGGACCGCCCCGAGGATTTCGAGCGGCTGGTCGAGCGGACCCGGCCCTTCCGCGAGCTGGTCGGGCTGGACCTGCGCCTGGTGCGCACCAACAGCAAGGAGCTGCATCTCCAGAACTGGCAGGACTCCCACGCGGCGGAACTGGCGGCCTGTCTGCACCTCCACGAAGCGGAGTTCGAGTTCGGGCTGATCGGCAGCACCAAGCCTTACGACGCGCTGGTCATCCCCTACGGCACCACCCCGATCGCCGACCATCTGCTGTCCGGCGACGGCTTCTCCATCGTGCATGACGGCGCCGCCTATTCCCGAACGGAGAAGGCCGCGGCGGTCGCCGCCTATCCGGAGGCGGTGCGCTCGCTGCGCGTCTGCTGGGAGGGGGCGGAGCAGTTCCGGAACTGCGGCGTCTGCGAGAAATGCGTGCGCACCCGGATGAACTTCGCCGCCGCCGGGGTGCCCGCCCCGGACTGCTTCGACGGGCCGCTGGACCCGGCCCGCATCGCCGGCATCCCCGTGCGCAACGAGCCGCAGGCGGCGGAACTCCGCTCCATCCTCGACTACGCCCGCCAGCACGCGGTGGAGGGGGAATGGCTGGAGAGGCTGAAGGAGCGGGTGCGCGCCATCCAGCCGGACTTTGGCCAAACCGATCCCGCCCGTCCCGAATCCCGTCCCGTCCGGGCGGTGAAGGGCGCCTCCGCCTCGCTGCGGCAGGCGGCGGTGGCGCTGCTCGACGCGATGGAGCTGAAGCAGCCGCTCAAGCGGGTCCGCAACCGGCTGCGTACCCGCGGCTGAACCTGTCGTTCCGCCGCGCGCCGAGCAGCCGCATCGCCATCAGCATCAGCAGAGCCGCCACCAGAAGCAGGAGGGCGCAGGCCACGGCGATGCCGGTCTCGCCGGTGGCGATGTTGAGGAAGACGGCCATGGGCAGTGTCTCGGTCTTCAGGCGGGTGACCCCGGCGACCATCAGCGTGGCGCCGAACTCCCCCAGCGCCCGCGCCCAGGCCAGCACGGCGCCCGCCGCGATGCCCTTGGCGGCCAGCGGCAGCTCCACCCGCCAGAACACCGCCCAGGGGGCGGCGCCCAGCGACTGCGCCGCCACGGCGTAGCTCCGGTCGACGGATCGGAAGGCCGCGGTGGCGGTGCGCACCACCACCGCGGTGGACACGAAGGCCAAGGCCACCACCACGCCCGCGGGGGAGAACAGCAATTCCATCCCCAGCGCCGGGACCGGCCCGTTGCGCCCGAGCAGGAACAGCAGCCCCAGCCCGGCGACCAGCGGCGGCATGACCAGTGGGACGTCGAGCAGCGTGTCGAGCAGGACCTTCCCCGGAAAGCGCCACCGCGCCATCAGGTAGGCCGCCGGCAGGCCGAGGGCCAGCGCGATCCCCAGCGACGCGACGGAGGTCAGTGCCGACAGCCGCAGCGCGAACAGCGTCTCCGCCGCGCTCAGGGCGGCCCAAAGGTCGCCTGGGGGCAGGCGGGCCAGCAGGGCGCCCAGCACGCCCGCGATCGTCAGCGCGACGAGGGCGAGCGGCAGGGCCAGCAGGGTGGTGAAACCCATCCGTCACATCTTCGGGGCGGGCGGGAAGCCGAAGCGCTGGAAGGTGGCGAGGCCGGCGTCCGAGGCCAGGAAGTCGGCGAAGCGCTTGGCGGCGTCCGGCGCGGCGCTGGTCTTCAGGACGGCGACGGGGGCGTATTCCGCCTCGTACCACGCCGGCGGGATGGCGAGGACGGACAGCTTGCCGGGATTCTGCGCGGCTTCCGACGCGCCGATGATGGCGGCGTCCACATTGCCGTCCAGCACATAGAGGGCGAGCTGCTTCACGGTCGCTGCGCGGACGGTGACGTTGCGGCGGATCGCCTCGCCCTGGCCGGACTTGTCCAGGATGTCCTCCGCCGTGCGGCCCAGCGCCATGGCCTGCGGGTCGCCCAGCCCGACGCGGACGCCCGGCTTGGCGAGGTCGGCGAAACCGCGGATCGCCTCGGCCTTGCCCGGCGCCACGGCCAGCACGGGGCCGTGCACCACCAGCACCGACAGGTCGGCGACGGCGTCCAGATCCTTCAGCTTGTCGGTGTAGAAGGTCGTGCCGGGGATGAACAGGTCGCCGGTCTTCGTCTCGACAAAGCGGGCGAGGAGCTGGCCCGACCCGCCATACTCGGCCGTCACGGTGATCCCGGTCTCCTTGCGGAAGTCCTCGATCAGCGCGTCCACCGGCGGGCGGAGGCCGGCGCCGACATAGGCGTGGAGGTCCTGGGCCGCAACCGCGGCTGTCTGGGCGGCGGTCTGGAGGGCCAGCAGCCCGACAGCGAGGGCGAGGGCTTTCAAACGCATGGATGCGGTTCCTTCGGTTCGTTGCGGAATGGTGACTCGCCCGACGCTGTATCGGTTCGGATACTGCGCTGGACGGGCGCTGTCAACAGGCCGTTGTACGTGAAGGTATATAGCGGTCGCGGGGCATCGTGCGTTCCCCTCTCCCCTCCGGGGAGAGGGTTAGGGTGAGGGGATTGCACGTGTGCCGGACGTAAGCGCCACGCGCATCCCCCTCACCGACCCTCCGGGCCACCCTCCCCCCAGAGGGGAGAGGGTTAAAATCAGCTCATCAACGCTTCCAAAGCGCCGCGCATGCCGCGCTCCTCGATCTCCGCCAGATGGGTAGCGGTGCGGTGGGCCAGACCGGGGATGCGGGTCAGATCCTCGCCCCACAGCGCGGCGTTGGACAGCACGGCGTCCACCAGCGCCGCCGGGTCGCCGCCATGGGCGGCCCAGGCGCCGGCGAGCGCCGCAAGCACCGCCGCGTCGTCGCGGATCGGGTAGGGGCCGGCGTCGCGGATGCCGGTGCAGACGCCGTCCGCCGTCCGCGTGCCCTTGTAGAAGCGCAGCAGGGCGGCCAGTGAGAAGGACAGGCCGTCCGGCGCCTCGCCATGGGCGGCGGCGTAATCCTTCAGGCTGGGCAGGACGCGCACCTGCCACTTCGACACCGAGTTCAGCGAGATGGCGATCAGCTCGTGCCGGATGTGGGGGTTGCCGAAGCGCTCCATGATGGTGCGGGCGTAATCCTGGCGCTTGGCGTCCGGCAGGGGCACGAAGGGCACGATCTCGCCGAACATCACCGTGTTCAGGTAGGCGGACAGGGTCGCGTCGTCCATCATGCCCTTCACCGTGTCCACCCCCGCCACGAATGCGGCGAGCGCGCTGGCGGTGTGGGCGCCGTTCAGGATGCGCACCTTGCGCGTGCGGTAGGGCTGCAGGTCGTCGGTCCAGACCACGTTCAGCCCGGCCTTGTGCAGCGGGAACTCCTCGGCCAGGGCCGCCGGGCCTTCGATGACCCAGACATGGAACGGCTCGCCGGCCACGGCCAGTGGGTCTTCATAGCCCCACGTTGCGGCGAGTGCCTCGGCCTCGTCGCGCGGGTAGCCGGGGACGATGCGGTCGACCAGCGTGTTCAGGAAATGGTTGTGCGCCTCGACCCAGGCGGCGAAGCCGGATTCCAGGCCCCAGCGCTTGGCGTGGGCCAGGACGATCCGCTTCAGCTTGGCGCCGTTGGCCTCGATCAGCTCGCAGGGCAGCAGGACGAGGCCGCTGTCCGGCGTGCCGCCCAGCGCGGTGAAGCGGGCGTGCAGCAGCGCCGCGACCTTGGCCGGGAAGCTCTGCGGACAGGCGCCGGGGGTGTAGGGCTCCGCCACGTCGGCGATGCCGGCCTCCGTCGTGTTGGACACCAGGAAGCGCAGCGCCGGGGCAGTGGCGAGATCCAGCATGCGGTCCCACGCGGCGTAGGGGTTCAGCGCCTCGGACACGCAGCTGACCACCCGGCGGGTTTCGACCTCCTTGCCCTGCTCGATGCCGCGCAGCAGGACGGTGTAGAGCCCCTCCTGCGCGGTCAGCAGGCCGGCGACGCCCTGGTCCAGCGGCTGGGCGACGGCGACCCCGGCGCTCATCAGCCCGGCGCCGTTGGCGACGTCCACCATCCAATCGACGAAGCCGCGCAGGAAGTTGCCGTCGCCGATCTGGAGGACGGTGACGGGCAGCCGCGGGGCGCCCGCCGTGTGCGCCACATCGAAGGCCCCGGCGGCGAGCGATTCACGGGAGAGAAGAGGCATGATGGAGGGTCCTTTGAAAATCGGAAGGCGCTGGCAGGGGGTCAGGCGACGCCGAAGCGGTAGACGATGCGGCCCGTGCACCACTGGCCGGGGGCCAGCGTGGTGGAGGGGAAGGACGGGATGTTGACGGCGTTGGGGAAGTGCGACGGCTCCAGGCAGAAGGCGCTGTGCCGGGTGTAGAGCGTGCCGCCCTTGCCCAGGTCGCGCGGCGTCTGGCCGTCCAGGAAATTGCCGGTGTAGACCTGCAGGCCGGGTTCGGTGGAGAAGACCTCCAGCATCCGGTCGCTGCCGGGATGGACGACACGAGCATGCAACCCCAGCGTGCTCTCCGGCTTGTCCACCGCGTAATGCAGGTCGTAGCCCTTGCCGAGCGCCAGCATCGGATGGTCGGCGGCGATCCGCGCGCCGAAGGCGGCGGGGCTGCGGAAGTCGAAGGGGGTGCCGGTCACGTCCATCAACTCCCCCGTGGGGACGGCGGTGGCGTCCAGCGCCAGATAGCGGCCGCCGTTGACCGTTGCCACATGGTCGAGGATCGAGGACCCGGCGTCGCCCGACAGGTTGAAGAAGGTGTGGTCGGTGAAGTTCGCCACGGTCGCCTTGTCCGCCGCCACGGCGGTCCAGGCGATGGTCAGGGCGTTGTCCTCGTCCAGCGCGTAGACCAGCCGGACGGGCAGGGTGCCGGGGAAGCCCTCCTCCCCGTCCTCGAAGACGTAGGTCAGTTCCAGGCTCGCCTCGTCCAGTTGCCGCGCGGCGAAGGTGCGGAAGCGCGAGCCGCGCTGGCCGCCGTGCAGCGTGTTGGGCGGCGCGTTGACGGTGGTGCGGTGCTCCACCCCGTCCAGTGTGAAGCGTCCACCGCCGATGCGCCCGCAATAGCGCCCGATGAAGGAGCCCATGGAGGGCTGCCCGGCCATCGTTTGCTCCAGCGTCTCGTAGCCCTGCACCACGTCGCCGAGGGCGCCGTCGCGGTCGGGCGCCAAGATCTGGACAATCTTGCAGCCGTAATTGGTGATGCGGACGGCCATGCCCCGGCGGTTTCGCAAGGTGAACAGGTCGGTCGGCGTGCCGTCGATGGTGGCGCGGAAATCCTCGCGCCGGAGGTCGGCATAAGGCGTCATGGCGTGGGTGCCCCTTGGACCGGAGGATACCGGAAAGATGCTGGATATATTAATATATCAGTTATGAGGCGAAAGGAGAAATGCGCCCGCCGCCGGACCGGGCGCTTTTGCCGCACGCGGAGGAATGGGAAATGTCAGCGGGGCGGCGTCACGTCCGTTCGGGCGTCTCACCTTCTGCGCGATGGCCTGATGATGCCGGCAAGGCGACACTTGAGGGTTGCCAGGGCGCCGCGAACCGGCCGGCGGGACCGGGGAGGACAGCCGTGACCACCCTCTTTCACGACGCTCTGCACGAGGATTTCGGCACCTGGCCCATCGCCTACATCCCCTATGGCGGGGCGGAGTTCGGCGAGATCAAGGCGGTCGCCGAGGCCATCGGCGATGGCGACGACGGCGCCTATTACGACGCCTGGACCGCGGCGGGCGACCGGCTGGCGCACGAGGCCGACATCGCTTTGTCCAAGGGCCATAAGGCGACCGCCCGCGCCCTCTATCTGCGGGCGAGCGCCTTTCACAACGCCTCCTTCCATCCACTCTACGGCGCGCCCGTCGATCCGCGCCTGACCGCCGCCTTTCGCAAGGGGACGGCGGCGCTCGACAAGGGGCTCTCGCTCGGAGCGCGCCCGGCCATCCCGCTGGCCATTCCCTTCGGCGGGATGGCGATGCCCGGACGCTTCATCCCGGCGGAGGGCTTCGAGACCCGGGTCCGCCCGCTGATCGTCTTCACCAACGGCTATGACGGCACCATCACCGACATGTATTTCGCGTCGGCGGTGGCGGCCTCGCGGCGGGGCTATCACAGCCTGCTGTTCGACGGCCCCGGCCAGGGAGCCATGCTCTACGAGCACGGCGTGCCGCTGCGCCCGGACTGGGAAACGGTGATCGCGGCGGTGGTCGATTTCGCCGAAACCCTGCCGCTCGTCGATGCGGCGCGCATCGCGCTCAGCGGATGGAGCCTCGGCGGGCATCTCGCCCCGCGCGCCGCGTCGGGCGAGCCGCGCATCGCGGCGCTCATCGCCGATCCCGGCACCTGGAGCATCGCCGACGGCTTCCGCGACGTGGTGGTGCACAAGCTCGGCGTCGCGCCGGAGGCGGCGGCCGATCTCGGCGCCGTGGACCAAGGCGTGATCGACCGCATGGATGCCTTCATCCGCAGCCACCGCCAGCTGAACTGGAAGGTCGTGCAGCGCGGTTTCTGGGTGCACGGCGTCGCGGACCTGCGCTCCTACCTCGCCTCCACGGAGTTGTTCACCATGCGGGGGCGGGCGCATCTCATCGCCTGCCCCACCCTGATCACCCAGGCGGAGGGTGACGCCTTGTCGGCCGGTGCCGGCGCCTTCTTCGACGCGCTTGTCTGCCCGAAGACGCTGATGCGCTTCACCGCCGCCGAAGGCGCCGGCGGGCATTGCGAGATGGGCAACCGATCCCTCCTGAACCTCCGCGTCCTCGACTGGCTCGACGAGCAATTCGCGGGCGGGGGCTGACGCGCCCCCAGTCTCCCGGGGTCAGTGATTGTCGCGTGGGATGCCCATGGTCTGGGCGACGCGCTGGTACTTGACGGCGGGTTTGAGCACCATGCCCTCGTCGAGCTGGTCGACGATGCCGCGCTGGATCTCCTGCCAGGGGGTCTGCGACGGCGGGATCGGGTAGCCGCCCGCGGCCTCCAGCGCGGCGCGGCGGTCGGCCAGTTCCCCCTCCGAGATCAGGATGTCGGCGCTGCCGCGGCGCAGGTCGATGCGCACCCGGTCGCCGCTGCGCAGCAGGGCCAGCCCGCCGCCCGCCGCCGCCTCCGGGGATGCGTTGAGGATGGAGGGCGATCCCGAGGTGCCGGACTGGCGGCCGTCGCCGATGCAGGGAAGGGAATGGACGCCCTGCCGGATCAGCGTGGCGGGGGGCCGCATGTTGACCACCTCCGCCGCCCCCGGATACCCGATGGGGCCGGTGCCGCGGATGACCAGGATGGTGTAGGCGTCGATGCCCAGGCCGGGGTCGTCGATGCGGTGATGGTAGTCCTCCGGCCCGTCGAAGACGACGACCTTGCCCTCGAACGCCTCCGGGTCCTGCGGGTTGGACAGGTAGCGTTCGCGGAACTCGTCGGAGATGACGCTGGTCTTCATGATGGCGGCGCCGAACAGGTTGCCGCGCAGCACCACGAAGCCGGCGTTGGGCATCAGCGGCTCGTCGATGGGGTGGATCACCCGCGTGTCGAGGATCGGCTGCTGGCGGCAGTTCTCGCCGATGGTCCGGCCGTTGACGGTGGGCGCACCCTCGCGGATCAGCCCCTTGCCCATCAGCTGGGCGACGACCGCGGGCACGCCGCCGGCGCGGTGGAAGTCCTCGCCCAGATACTCGCCGGCCGGCTGGAGGTTGACCAGCAGCGGCACGTCGTGCCCGTGGGTCTGCCAGTCCTCCACCGTCAGCGGCACGCCGATGTGCTTGGCGATGGCGTTGATGTGGATCGGCGCGTTGGTCGAGCCGCCGATGGCGGAGTTGACGACGATGGCGTTGAGGAAGGCGTCGCGAGTCAGGATGTCGGACGGCTTGAGGTCCTCGCGGACCATCGCGACGATGCGCTTGCCGGTCTCGTAGGCGGCCTGCTGGCGCTCGCGGTAGGGGGCGGGGATGGCGGCGGAGCCGGGGAGCTGCATGCCCAGCACCTCGGCCAGCGAATTCATCGTGGAGGCGGTGCCCATCGTGTTGCAGTAGCCGGTCGAGGGCGCCGACGACGCCACCAGCTCGATGAAGCCCTGATAGTCGATCTCGCCGGCCGCCATCATCTGGCGGGCCTTCCACACGATGGTGCCCGAGCCGGTGCGCTCGCCGCGGAACCAGCCGTTCAGCATCGGGCCGACCGACAGGGCGATGGCCGGGATGTTCACGGTGGCCGCCGCCATCAGGCAGGCGGGGGTGGTCTTGTCGCAGCCGATGGTCAGCACCACTCCGTCGAGCGGATAGCCGTGCAGCACCTCGACCAAGCCGAGATAGGCGAGGTTGCGGTCGATCGAGGCGGTTGGCCGCTTGCCGGTCTCCTGGATCGGGTGGACGGGGAACTCGATGGCGATGCCGCCAGCGGTGCGGATGCCCTCGCGCAGCCGTTCGGCCAGCACCAGATGGTGCCGGTTGCACGGGCTGAGGTCGGAGCCGGTCTGCGCGATGCCGATGATCGGTGCGCCCGATTGCAGCTCCTCCCGCGTCAGCCCGAAATTCAGGTAGCGTTCCAGATAGAGCGCGGTCATGTCGGGGTTGTCGGGGTTGTCGAACCACGCGCGCGACCGCAGCCGCCGGCCGGAGCCGATTTCCGGGTGCTGGGGAGAGGGCTTCGTATCGGACATGTCGGCACCAATTCGGGTTGGGGGCGCGGACCGGGGTCGGCCGGCGCCGGGGTCGTTCGGAGCCTCGTTTGGGCGTTATTGGGAGTCGGCCGGGCGGTGCGCCCGGCGCTTTACCAGTGAAAGGCGTCGGTGGTGCGCCAGCGCCCGACCAGACAGGCGTCGGCGACCAGTTGCAGCGGACGGGCGTCGACGTCGCCCGCCGCGTCCGCGATCAGGTGGTGGAAGCGGCGGTAGATGCCCTGGTACTCGGCGTCGGGCTCGGCCAGCACGGGCACGCCGTCCACGCTCAGCCGCGTGCCGCCGTGGGTCAGGTCGAGCCGTCCACCCTCCGCCCCGATGCCGTCGGTCTCGATGGCGATGGTCCAGGTCTGCTCGCCCTCCTGGAGGAAGTCGAAGGCGGCGGTGACCGTCCCGACGTCGGAGCCCGCAACGCCTTCCATCCTCAGCGTCGCGGCGATGGGCGTGTCGCGGTTGGCGGGGACCCGCAGCTCGGCGGCGCGGACGACGACGGGGGCCGGCAGGATCTCGGTCAGGATCGACAGGGCGTTGATGCCGGGATCGAAGACGCCAAAGCCGCCGGCCGCGAAGATCCAGTCCTGGCCGGGGTGCCAGCGCCGCACGTCCTCCTTCCAGGTGATGGCAACGTTGCGGACGGTGGCGCCGGCCAGCCGCCGCCGCGTCTCCTCCACCGCCGCGTTGAAGCGGGAGTGCCAGGCGGCGAACAGCGTGCGCCCGGCACCCTCCGCCGCGTCGAGCAGCAGGCGCAGCTCCGTCAGGGTGGCGGCCGGTGGCTTCTCGATCAGGACATGCTTGCCGGCGCGCAACGCCTCCACCGTCAGGGCGTGGCGGGCGGCGGGCGGCGTGCAGATCGCCACGGCGTCAAGGCCGGGCAGGGCGGCCAGCATCTCCGTCTGGCTGCGAAAGACCGGCACGTCGCCGAGCCCGGTTTCCTCCGGGGTGGCGCCGTGCGGGCTGACCACCGCGGCGAGCCGGAACAGGCCGGTGGCGGCGATGGCCGGGACATGCTGGTCGCGGGCGATCTTGCCGAAGCCGACGATCCCAAGCGTCAGAGGGGCGGGGGTGGAACGGGTCATGACGGCCCTCACGCCTTGTTTTTGTTGTAGACGTCGATGGTGACGGCGGCGAGCAGCACCATGCCCTTGATGACCTGCTGCCAGTCGATGCCGATGCCCAGGATCGACATGCCGTTGTTCATCACGCCCATGATGCTGTCTCTTATACACATCTCCGAGCCCACGA
>NZ_JAUQTX010000161.1:0-16013 GCF_059803775.1 Azospirillum sp. UFLA03-27
CCGTCGAGGACGGTGAATCACGCAGCCCAGTTGCCGTAAACTCCTTCTGAATCGGTAACCCCTGAAAGGGCTCTAATCCATTCACCGCCCGCCGCCGAAGACGGGCGCGCCGTCAGAAAGCCCTGACCGCGCAACGGGCCAGGAAGCGCGCGGTGCGCGTCGGGGACCAGGAGAAAGCGCGGCCGATGTGGCTGAGCGCCTTCGCATGGGCGTCCTCATGCACCGCGGCGACCGCCTGTTCGATGGCGAGGCTGGCGCGGAAGCGCCGCAGCCCGTCCGGACCGGCGACACGCAGCACGCGGTCGGTGTGCTGCCGGTCGAGGCGGTCGATGGCGATGGCGACCGGACCGGACCGTGCGGGCCGTCCCACATGCACGACCGCCCCCAGCACCGGCAGGCAATCGAAGGCGAAGCGTTCCATGCAGCGCAGGAGCCAGTCCCAGTCCTCAAGCCGGGGCAGCGTCTCGTCGAGCGGCCCAACGGCGACGAAACAATCGCGCCGCACCATCAGGGTGGAGCCAGGCGAGACGTAGCAGCCATCCAGAAGAGTCTCGAACCATGTCCCTTCCGGCTTCGGCCATCGCTTGGTGCAGCGTCCGGTCTCCTCACGGTGCAGAAGGAAGCCGGTGCACAAGGCCTGCGGCGCGTCCGGTCCGCTTTCCAAGGCATTGATCTGGGCGCGGAGTTTTCCCGGAAGCCATTCGTCGTCGGAGTCGAGAAAGGCGATGTAGCGGCCGCGCGCCGCCGCCACCCCCGTGTTGCGGGCCGCTGCCGCCCCGCGGTTGATCGCGTGCCGGATCGGACGGATACGCGCATCGCCGAAGGATTGGGGAATGTCCGCACTTCCGTCGGTGGAGCCGTCGTCCACGACGATCAGTTCCCAGGAAGTGACGTCCTGCACCTGCACGCTCTCAATGGCACGGCGCAGCGTATGAGCCCGGTTGAAAGCCGGTATGACGACGCTGACCAGTGGCTCTTCCATCGACGATCTCGTTCGCGGCACGGCAACCGTTGCGGTCCGACCATAGGGCAGCACCCTGCACGGCGGGAAGAGGCGACGCGCACCTTGCGTCGTTTTCCTTCGGACCAGCCCCCCTCCGCCTCTTGCTTGCGGATCCGGTCAGACGCTGCGGTTCTTCAGGGACAGTTCAAGATGACGCAGGATCAGCTCGGTGTCGTAGTCGCTCGATTGCTTCACCACCCGCTCCCAATAATTGAGCAGCGGAATGCGCGCCGGGTTCTTCTGCAACAGGTCGCGTTTCAAGAAGGGGAAGTCCATCTGGGCGATCAGATAGTCCCAGAAGAAATGCGTCCCGTTCAGCGGCACGCCGGCATTGATGGTCCGGAAAACCTGTTGGATGAACGTCTTTCGCACCGGGTCCATGCCATCACCGGCGATGTTGCGCTCCACCACCGCCTCGATCAGGGCGGTTGCCGCCTGACGATAAGGGAAGGCGGCGCGGCAGCGCAGGCCGGCGCGACGCAGCGCACGGGTCAGCCCGATCTCGTACTTGCGCACGATCCAGGTCTTGGACTGCACGTAGCGCAGCCGGTCCCAGAAGGCCGTGAAGGCGGGAGAGGCGAGCGCCGCCTTGTGGAACAGCAGGAAATAGCTTTGCAGGTGGAAGGAAAACTCCCAACTGTCCGACGCGCCCCAGACGTCGGCGTCCTGCGGGTCCATCCGCTCCAGCAAACCCGCCAGATGGTGCAGCGGGCCGTAGACGCTGTCGTTGGCGAGCAGCAGCATATCCAGCGCCGCCCGATCCGGAACGGCGGCGATGCCCTCCTTGTAAGCACCGAAGTCGTATCCGACGTTGTCGCGGCGGAGGATCAGCGCGCAGATGTCCCGCAGCGGCTCGACCTGGGATTCGGCCAGACGCGGGGAATTGCTGGAGAAGACGATGGCGAAGCCCAGCGCGTGGAGCTGGCGCAGATAATGCCACACGAAATCGTGGACGATGCCCTGCCGGTCGTAATGCACGAACACCACCACACGGCGCGCCCCGGCGAGCGGCACCCGCCCGTCCCAGCGCTCCCGCACGTAGCTGTCCTTGCGGAAGGTGCTGGCCGCGTAGGACACATAGCCCGCCATGATCTTGCATTGCACGATCGCCCAGGCGACCAGGAAACGCAGGCGGAAGGGAAGACGGATCAGGGTGCTCAGCATGGGGGCGTTTCCGTCCTCGGACGCGTGGTCAGACCGGCAGGCGCTGGGTGCGGACCAGAAGCTCCGTCCGCGCCCGCAGGTCGAGCGGCACGGACGGCAGGCCGGCCTCGGGCTTCAGCAGGCCGCGCAGGGCCTCGCCCGCCTCATCCTTCCTTCCGGCGTTGACCAGAGCCTGCCCCTGGTGGAACAGCGACGGCCACAGCAGGGCCTGGACGATCGGCGCGGTGGCGCGGTCGGGCAGGTCCAGGCAGGCCCGGTGGGCGCGCCCGAACAAGGCCGCGGCGCTCCGCGGGGCCTTGCGGTGGTTCAGCGTCAGGATACCGAGCGCGAAGGCGGTGGAGGCCAGAACGGCGCCGCTTTCCGGCAGGGCGGCTTCCACCGCCGCGGCCAGCCGGTCCGCCGCCTTGTACTGGCCGAGATTGACCAGATCCACGAAGATCTTGCGCTGCGCGTCCTCCAGGATGTCGCCGGGAATGCGCTCGCGCAGCAGCGGGCTTTCGAGAGTGCCGAGCGCGGCGGCGCCGTCCGCCGCCCGGTCCGGGGCGTCCCAGGCCAGCACATGCGGGATGTTGGCGCGGGCGCGCCAGGACAGCTCCTCCGTCTCGCCGTCGTCGGCGCCGATGACGTGCAGGGCCGCGCGCATCCGCTCCCCGGCGAGCGCCGACGCCTCGAACCATAGGGCGGCCAGATCGCGGCGCCCGTCGAGCTGCCAAGCCAGCATCCCGTGGAAATAGAGGATGCCGCACAGGTTGAAGGGCGCCGTCGCGTGGTAGGGCTCGACCCCCTGCGGCACCGGGGCGGCCTTCAAATGGGCCAGCAGGGCGGCGGGATCGGACAGGTCGAGATGGTCCCAGCGCAGGCGCAGCGCCTCCGCGACCTGATCGGCCGCACCGCGGGCTGCCGCGTAGTCGCCGGCGTGGGTCAGCTCCTTCAGCAGGCGGTAGCGGTAGCCCAGGCCGAGCGGCGACGCCGCGTCCAGCGTCGGGATGCGCGTCTCCAGGTAGGAGCGGTAGAGGCGGCGGTCATAGGGCCGGTCGAAATCGACCGACAGCGTCCCCGGCGAGGCGGCGGCCAGCAGCGAATGGCCCTGGTCGACCACGCGCACATCGGCGAAGCCGGCCCGGCGCAGGATCGTCTCCATCCCCTCCTTGCTGAACAGCACGAAATGATAGCCGGGGCTGAGCAGCGACAGCAGCGTGCCGGGCCGGGTGCCGGCGTGGATCGCCCCGGCGCTCGGCGTGGTCAGCATCAGAGTGCCGCCAGGGGTCAGCACGCCGCGCAGCAGCGCCAGCAGGCTGATCGGGTCGAAGACATGCTCGATGACCTCGGAGCAGAAGACGAGGTCATGGGGTTCCCCGGCGTCCTCCGGCTTCTCCAGATAGCTGTGCGCGATGTCCACGCCCAGCGTCTCGCGGCCCTCCTGGGCGCTGAAGCCGGGGTCGAAGCCACGGACCTGCCAGCCGAACACCGTGCGCGCGTAGTCGAGCAGAAGCCCGTAGCCGCAGCCCAGTTCCAGATAGCGCTTCACCTGCGACGGCTCGACCGAGGACAGCACGCGGGCCATGCTGTCGATTCCGGCGTTCTGTTCCAGGTAGCAGGCGACCAGCGGGTCGAACACGGCCTCGTAGGGCGGCTGGGTCAGAGTCGGGTAGGCGGCGGTGCCGCAGGCGCTGCACACCACCAGCGACTGGACCGGGTTCGGCGGCCAGGGCGAACGGACCTTCAGGCGTACCGGCTTGGCCGCCGCGTCGCCGCAGGCAGGGCAGACCGCCGGCATCGTCTCGCCGCCGTCTTCCCACGACACGGAATCCCAAGAGATCGTATCCATCAGTCCCCTGCCCTCGAAAAACGGTGCCTCGACATGCGGTCTCCGCCCGCAACGCTGCGGGATGACCTAAGGGAAACACTCGGCAAAGCGCAATGCCTTTGATGCCGCGCCCTTGATGCCGAGTTCAGCCGCGCTGCGGATAATGCTTGGCGCGGCTTTCCGACGTGTCGCGGTCGGTCGGCCAGGACACCGCGCCGTCCGGCAGGTCCCGCACCTTGCGCGCCAGCACGAAGGCACCGCCGAAGGAGGACACCAACGGCATCAGCGCCTGCGCCGGCTGGCGCTGGTCCGGATAGATGCGCACACGGCTGCTCAGCCCCGCGGCGATCACCTCGAACCCCATCGCCGGTCCGAACAGCACCTTCAGCCCTTCGTCGCTGAAGCGCCAGAAATCGTTCGGCTCCTCGTGCAGGGGCCAGGACTGATGCGTCAGGTGATAGGTCAGGCCGCCCACCTCCAAGGCCCGGTTCACGCCGTAGGCGAACAGCCAGGGCTGGGCCAGATGCTCCATCACCGACAGTGAGAAGACCGCCCCGGCGGCCCCCTTCCCGATCAGCTCGTGGATATAATGGGCATCGCCGACCACATCGACGTTGGGAGCGGCGTGGATATCCATGCCGATGTAGCGTTCCGCCCCGGCGAAGGCGGCGCGCAGCGGGCTCATCTGCGAACTGACCACGCGGGCGCCGACCTCGGCGACGACCAGCTTGCGCTCGTTCACCGCGCGCTGGAAATCCTCGAACGCCCGCTCCGCCGCGCCGTGCTCCGGCTTGGGGTCCTGCCAGACGCTGCCGTCGGTCAGGCAGTAGGGCTTGCGGCTGTCCTCCGGAGAACGGGGAAGCTCCACCGTCTCGACGAAACGGTCGTCGGCGGTGACGACCTCGAAGGTCACCGGCGTCCCGGCCCGCCAGGGAAGGTACAGCTTGAAGCCGCTCTCCGCGCTGTTGGGAAACTCCGCGTAATGGGGCAGCACGTCCGGGCGGGGCGCAAAGCTGACGATCTCATAGGCATCGTCCCCCGCGACCACGCGCAAGGTGAGGATCCTGCGCTCATAGGCGTGGATCCAGCCTTCCAGATAGGCGCCGTCGCGGTCGCACCAGAAGACCTCGATGGCATAGACGAAGGGCTTGCGCTGCGGTGGCGGCGCGGACAGGCCGCTCCTTGTCAGGGCGGCGCGGAGAGTCCTGGCGGCGAGGCGGAGGGCGGAAGGGCGCTGTTCCATGCGACTGTCCTGGAAGGCTCCGCAGGCGGCACCGCCACCGGCGCGGGAAGGAGAAACGGGCCGCAACAGATAGGCGTTGCGCGCGACCGCTGTCAATTCACGCCGGCTACCGGAACCCACAGCCTGTTCCAGGCCGCCAGCACGTCCAGCAGAACCGCGCCGTTCAGCGTCATGAAAAGGGCGAACAGCCCGAGCCGCAGCCCGTGGCGCAGGCGCGCCGGGGTCCAGGGACCCGCCGCCGCTGCGAGCGCCAGGACGACCAGAACCTGCGCCGGCAGGAAGTAGCGGCCCTGAAGTCCCAGCACCATGTCCGACCCGACCGGGGTGAAGCCGACCCAGAAGGCTGCCATGACGAGCAGCACATAGGCCGGGGCCGGCAGCAGATAGCCCACCCCGATCACCGGATCGCGGCGGCGGGCGCCATCGCACAGGGCCAGGGCCGGCAGGACCCACAAGGCAGCCAGGATCAGCCGGTCGTCGGCGTAGCCGCTCCAGGGCGGCGGGTGGCCGCCGTAGCGCCCGTAGCTGTCGCGCCACCACATGATCGCCCAGTCCCACGTGGTGGTGCCGAAGATCCGCAGCGCCTCCAGCGGGTCGGCGCGCATGGCCGCGATCTGCGCTGCCGGGTCGGCGGCGGTGCCCCAATAGGGGCCGGGGACGAAGGGATAGGCCATGTTCCACGACAGCGCGATGCCCAACGCGAGCCCGAGGCACAACGCGGTCAACGCGATCCGCCACCGCGTCCCGCCCGCCACCGCGCCCGGCAGATAGAACACCGCGGCGGCGAAGGGCGCCATGGTCAGCTTGAGGAAACCGAGCGCCGCCGACAGGGCCAGAAGCCCCGCCACCTCCCAAGCCCCGAGCGGTGCGCCGCGGGCGCGGAACCGCCAGACCAGAGCCAGCAGCAGGGCGGGAATCGTCAGGTTCAGGGGATCGGCGCTGAGCGAACAGGCGCTTTGCAGGGCGAAGGGCGACAGGGCGAGCGCCGTGAAGACCAGCCGGCCGCCGGGCAACGCCCACAGGACCGCCAGCACCATCAGCCCGTAGGCCACGGCGTTGCCGATCCGCCCCGCGTGCATCTGGTCGAGCGGACCCAGCCCCCAGGCGCGCGCGGCGGCGGTGAAGGCCGCCTGCGGGAGGTAGGCGAGCGGCGCGAAGCTGGCCGAGCTGGGAAAGGGCACCACCTCGTCCCGCGGCGGCAGGGTGGCGAGATGGTCGGACAGCGCGCGGGCCTGCGCGGCGTCGACCGGGGCGTGCTTCTGGATCAGCTCGATGTAATGGAGCATGTGGAGGTAGCTGGCCCGATCGATCGGCCCGCCCCAGGAGTTGGGGCCGAGCTCCTCCGCCAGGAAGTGCCCTTGGGCGATCTGCAGCACCCGCTGCCAGTGGAACGGCTCGTCCAGCCCGGCGTAGGGCGGGGTCTTCACCAGAAGCTGCGCGCTGAACAGCACGTAGAAGAGCGCCGCGGCGGCGTAGAGAAGTGCGGCGGCCAGCGATGGACCGGAGCGGGTCGGCTCATGCCGGGAGATCGTGCGCATGCGGCCGGGCATCCTCTCTTTTTTCTTCCTTCACGCCGGACAGGCGTTGCCCGGGATGGGGGGAGCGCGGTAACAGACCACATTCCCCTGGCGGCTGGAACGCCGAATCGCCCCCCACCGGCCATGATCCCAAGCGTCCGCATCATCACCGTGAACTGGAATGCCGGGGACCTGCTGCGCGCCTGCGCCGCCTCGGTGCCGTTGGCATTGACCGGCGCCGCCCCACTGGAAGGCATGACGCTGGAAGCCATGGTGGTGGTGGACAACGCCTCCACCGACGGGTCGGCGGACGGGCTGGAGACTGGCGCCCTGGTTGCAGGTGGCGGGCCGCTGACCGTCCTGCGCAACCCGGAAAACCGCGGCTTCGCCGCCGCCTGCAACCAGGGCGCCGCCGGCTCCCAGGCCGACTGGCTGCTGTTCCTGAACCCGGACACCCGGCTGTCGGACCGGTCTCTCGCCCCGGCGCTCGCCTTCCTGGCGGAGCCGGCGCAAGCGCGCACTGGAATCCTCGGCATCCGGCTTGTGGACGAGGCGGGCCGGACCCAGCGGTCCTGTGCGCGGGCACCGACGCCGGGCCGCATCCTCGCCCAGGCGATGGGGCTGGACCGGCTGGCGCCCAGCCTGTTCCCGCCGCATTTCATGACGGAGTGGGACCATTTGGACAGCCGCCCCGTCGATCAGGTAATGGGCGCCTTCCTGCTGATCCGCCGTTCCCTGTTCGAAGGACTGGGCGGCTTCGACGAGCGCTTCTTCGTCTATTTCGACGACGTGGATTTGTGCCTGCGCGCCCGCCGCGCCGGCTGGGAGGTGGTGCATTTCGCCGGGGCGGAAGCCTACCACCGCGGCGGCGGCACCACCGAGCAAGTGCGCGACCGACGGCTGTTCTACGCCCTGCGCAGCCGGATGCAGTTCGCCGCCAAGCATTTTTCCGCCCCCGCCGCCGCCTTGGTGGCGGCGGCGACCCTGATGGTGGAGCCGCTGACCCGGCTGGCCCACGCGCTCGCCGCCCGCTCCCCGGCGGACGCCCGCGCGGTGCTGCGCGGCAGCGTCCTTCTGTGGCGGTCCCTGCTGGGTTTCCCGACACGGCGGGCTGAGTAGGGCCGGCCGGCTTACACCGGCTGAACCGCCCCATCCCGCCGGCGGAGCCCAAACGGCCCGTTGATAAAGTGCATACACTTCACAAGGCGAAGCCGCGCAACCGGAGAACCGATGCCAACCCTGCCCGACGATCTCAGGCTCCTCGAAGCGGAATCCATCGCCATCCTGCGCGAGACCGCGGCCAGCTTCAGCAAGCCGGTGCTCCTCTATTCGATCGGCAAGGACAGCGGCGTGCTGCTGCATCTGGCGCGCAAGGCGTTCCACCCCTCGCCGGTACCCTTCCCGCTGCTGCATGTGGACACCGGCTGGAAGTTCCGCGACATGATCGCCTTCCGGGACGAGACGGCGCGGCGGTTAAGACTGAACCTGCTCGTCCACACGAACCAGGACGGGCTGGCCCGGGGCATCGACCCGATCCGGTCCGGTTCCTCCGTCCACACCCGTGTCATGAAGACCGAGGCGCTGCGCCAGGCGCTTGACCGGCACGGCTTCGACGCGGCCATAGGCGGCGCCCGGCGCGACGAGGAGAAGAGCCGCGCCAAGGAGCGCGTCTTCTCCATCCGCAACGCTGCCCACGCATGGGACCCGAGGGATCAACGGCCCGAGTTGTGGCGCCTGTGGAACACCCGCATCCGGCCGGGAGAGTCCGTCCGCGTCTTCCCGCTGTCGAACTGGACCGAAATGGACGTCTGGCGCTACGTGGCCGCGGAGGCCATCCCCGTGGTGCCGCTCTATTTCGCGGCGGAGCGCCCGGTGGTCCGCCGCTCGGGTGCGCTCATCATGGTGGACGACGGGCGGCTGCCGCTGCATCCCGGCGAGGTTCCGGAGATGCGCCGGGTACGTTTCCGGACGCTCGGCTGCTACCCGCTGAGCGGGGCCATCGACTCCGATGCCACAACTGTGGAGGACATCATCGCGGAGATGCGGGCCTCCCGGACCTCCGAACGGCAGGGCCGCCTGATCGACGGCGACGAGCCGGCCTCGATGGAGCGCAAGAAACGGGAGGGATATTTCTGATGGCGGGCTCTCCGACGGCCGGCTCCGGGCAGGGCCTGCTGCGCTTCCTCACCTGCGGGTCGGTGGATGACGGCAAATCCACGCTGATCGGGCGGCTCCTGCACGATGCCGGCATTATCCCCGACGACCAGATGGCACAGGTTCGGCGCGACAGCCGCGGCCGGCCGGACCAGGAGGGAGGGATCGACTTCTCCCTGCTGGTGGACGGGCTGGAGGCCGAGCGCGAGCAGGGCATAACGATTGATGTGGCGCACCGCTACTTCGCCACCGCGCGCCGCAGCTTCATCGTCGCCGACGCGCCGGGGCACGAGCAGTACACCCGCAACATGGCCACCGCCGCGTCGGGCGCGTCGCTCGCCGTGCTGCTGGTGGATGCGCGCAAGGGTCTGCTGCCGCAGACGCGGCGCCACACCATCGTCACCTCCCTGATGGGCATCCGCCACGTCATTCTGGCCATCAACAAGATGGATCTGGTGGACGGCGCCGAGGCGGTCTTCACCACCATCCTGCAGGACTTCACAGCCTTCGCCGGCCCCCTGAAATTCCGGTCGGTGACGGCGATCCCGCTGTCGGCACGGCGCGGCGACAACGTCGTCCACCGCTCCGCGGCCATGCCCTGGTACCGAGGGCCCACCCTGCTGGAGCGTCTGGAGAGCATTGCGGTCGAGGGGGGAGCGGAAGCGGACGATCCGCTGCGTTTCCTGGTGGAGTGGGTGAACCGCCCCGACCCGGATTTCCGCGGTCTGTCCGGAACGGTCCTGTCGGGACGGCTGGAGACGGGCGCCGCGGTGACGGTGTGGCCTTCGGGCCGGTCCGCCCGGATCGCCCGGATCGTGACCTTCGACGGCGACGTGGAACGGGCGCGGGCCGGCGACGCGGTGACCGTGACGCTGGAAGAAGCGGTGGACGCCGGACGCGGCGACCTGTTGAGCGGGCCGGGCGCCGCGCCGGAGGTGGCCGACCAGTTCGCCGCCCATCTTCTGTGGATGGCGGAGGAGCCGCTGATCCCCGGGCGCTCCTACCTGCTGCGCGCGGGCGCGCGGTGGATTCCGGCGACCGTCACCGCACTGCGCCACACGCTGAACGTGGAGACGCTGGAGCATGGGGCGGCCACCGTGCTGGAAATGAACGCGGTCGGCCTGTGCAACCTGTGCACGGCGGCCCCCTTCGCCTTCGATGCCTACGAGACCAACCGGCACACCGGGGCCTTCATCCTGGTCGACCGCTTTTCCAACCGGACCGTGGGCGCCGGCATGATCCGGCACCCGCTGCGGCGCGCCGCCAATCTCCACCGGCAGGAGCTGGCGGTGTCCACCGGGGAACGCGCGGCGCTCAAGCGGCAGCGCCCGGCGGTCCTGTGGTTCACCGGCCTGTCGGGATCCGGCAAGTCCACCATCGCCAACCGGGTGGAGCGGCGTCTGCACGCGCTCGGCCACCACACGATGATGCTGGACGGCGACAACGTCCGGCTGGGACTGAACCGCGACCTGGGCTTCACCGACGCCGACCGGGTGGAGAACATCCGGCGCGTCGGCGAGGTGGCGAAGTTGATGACGGAGGCCGGACTGGTCGTGCTGTGCGCCTTCATCGCCCCTTTCCGGGCGGAGCGGGAAGCAATGCGCTCCCTTCTGCCGGACGGCGCCTTCCTGGAGATATTCGTGGACACGCCCCTGGAGGAATGCATGCGGCGCGATCCCAAGGGGCTGTACGCCAAGGCGCGGGCCGGAACCTTGCGCAATTTCACCGGGGTGGATTCGCCCTACGAGGCGCCGGATGCGCCGGAACTGCGGCTGGACACGGTGGCGGAGGACGCTGACTCGCTTGCCGAACGGGTGGTGGAGCTTCTGCGCCGGAAAGGCATCGCCGGAGTTTGAACGGCCTTCGCCTGCGGAACGGTGGTCGCGGCATAATCGCTTGCCAAAGCTGTGGACTTGCGGCCATGTGCAAGAGTGCTTTCCATTCGGACACCGGCGGTGACGCCCGGTGTCCGAACCGCCCAGAGAAACTCTCCAGAGACAGTCCATGACCGGAATTCGTAGTTACAATCGGCGCGTCCTGGTAACCGGCGGCGCCGGCTTCCTCGGTTCCCACCTCTGCGAGCGGCTGATCGCCCGCGGCGACGAGGTGGTGTGCGTCGACAACTACTTCACCGGCTCACGGCAGAACATCGCCCACCTGCTGGGCAACCCGAACTTCGAAACGATCCGCCACGACGTCACCTTCCCCCTGTACGTCGAAGTGGACCAGATCTTCAACCTCGCCTGCCCGGCGTCCCCGGTCCATTACCAGCATGACCCCGTGCAGACGACCAAGACCAGCGTGCATGGCGCCATCAACATGCTGGGGCTGGCGAAACGGCTGAACGCCCGCATCCTCCAGGCTTCGACCAGCGAGGTCTATGGCGATCCCAGCGTCCATCCGCAGCCGGAGGAATACTGGGGCAACGTCAATCCGATCGGGCCGCGCTCCTGCTACGACGAGGGCAAGCGCTGCGCCGAGACGCTGTTCTTCGACTATCACCGCCAGCACAAGCTGCCGATCAAGGTGATGCGCATCTTCAACACCTACGGGCCGCGCATGCATCCCAACGACGGCCGCGTGGTGTCGAACTTCATCATGCAGGCGCTGAAGGGCGAGCCGATCACCGTCTATGGCGACGGCTCCCAGACCCGCTCCTTCTGCTACGTCGACGACCTGATCGAAGGCATGATCCGGCTGATGGACTCACCCGCCGATGTCACCGGGCCGATCAACATCGGGAACCCCGGCGAATTCACCATGCTGGAACTGGCCGAGCATGTGGTTGCGCTGACCGGGTCGCGCTCCGCCATTGAACACCGACCGCTGCCCCAGGACGACCCCAGGCAGCGCCGCCCCGACATCACCAAGGCCAAGAGCCTTCTGGAATGGGAACCCACCATTCCCCTGCGCGACGGGCTGGAACGGACCATCCACTATTTCCGCAGCCATTTCTTCGGCTGATGTGAACGAAGCCCCCACGAAAAGGGCCTGAAAGGGGAGGATGCCATCGGGCATCCTCCCCTTTTTTCTTGCCGCGGCTCCCTCATACCGCTCCCCACGAACCGGTCCAGGTTTGGAGTCTTGTCGCGCCCCCCTTCCCGACTCAGGCCGAGCCACCCGGCAGCCCGGAGCATGGACGGCACTCCCGGAGCACAAATCGCCGAGTCGCTGAGCGAATCGCTTCCGAAAGCGATTCGGAAACGTAGAACTGGAGTTTTGTCGCGTCGCCCCAAGCTTCCACAGGACGAACGGGTTATCCCCTGGAATGTTGTCGCGGGATTCCTGGACTCTTGTCGCGCGAATCGCGATTCTCTACTGGAGTCTTGTCGCTCAAACTAATAGGAGAATCTAGTAACCTTACTAATAGTCTGCGCGACAAGATTCCAAATTGCGGGTGTCAACCCGCCGTGTTATGGATCGGACCATAAGTCGACCCGGAACAAACGGCGAGAACAGCGCGCTATGGGCCAGTTGCATCGCCTGATCAGCCAAGTGGGCCGTGAACAGGCCAAAGCACTCCAGACCGACCCTGATCAACGGTCTCTGGTGGACATCGCGGCTGCGGTACTGGAAGAAGAACGCCAGGACCTTGGCATTACCTATTCAGGCTTTGCCTTGACCGCGCTTCCGCATCGACGCCTTCCCGACGACCAGCCTTGGGAAAGGCGCGGGCATCGGATTCGCTTGCTGATCGAGCCGGGCCGACTGCCTGTTCGTGGTGGCGGCTTCAAACTCTATGGCGTTCCCTATGGCAGCCGGGCGCGCATGATCCTGCTTTATCTACAGACACGGGCCCTCCAGACCGACAGCCGGGAGGTCGAGTTGGGCCGCAGCATGCACGACTGGCTCGACCGCATGGGCCTGTCGGTCGGTGGTCAAACTTACCGCGACATCCGGGAACAAGCGTCGCGGATCGCCGCCTGCAACCTGACCTTCGCCTGGGAAGACGCCAACAGCCTGGGCTTTGAAAAGGATTCGATCGTCAAGGGCGGCATCCATTTCTCGTCGGAACACAATTCCCCGCAAGGCACTCTGTGGGAAGACCGCGTTCTGCTTTCAGAAGCGTTCTTCCGCGAACTGAAAGCCCACCCTGTTCCGATCTGGGAACCGGCGCTACGCCATATCCAGAACAACAGCACCAGCATCGATATCTACATCTGGCTGGCTTACCGACTGCACAGCCTGAGCAAGTCCACGACCATCACTTGGCCCGCGGTGTTCGAACAGTTCGGCGCCGGTTATTCCCGTCTGCGTGATTTCCGGAAACGCTTCATTGAAGCGCTTCAGCTCGCTCTTGCCGTCTATCCGGAAGCCCGGGTCGATGTCGAGGATCACGGGCTGCTCCTGCATCCCTCACCCCCCCCTATTCCGGAACGGAAAATGACCCAGTTCATGCGCTGAACCGGGCTTGCGGGCGCGTTTAGGGACACGCGACAAGACTCCAAATAGCGCCGCGCAACGCCTCGCGACAACACTCCAAACCACCCCATTCGATCAGGGGCCTTCATGCCTTGCAAGGCGCTGCTGCTGGACCGTGATGGAGTCGTGAACGTCGACCACGGCTACGTCGGTGATATCGGCCGCTTCACGTTCATGAATGGCATCTTCCCCTTGGCACGGCACGCGGTGGACCGCGGTTTCCGGGTCGCCCTGATCACCAACCAATCCGGCATCGCACGCGGCTACTTCACCGAAGCCGAGTTTCTGCATCTGAGCGACTGGATGCGGGAAATGTTCCTGGCCCAAGGCGTGGAACTCGCCGGAGTTTTCCATTGCCCCTATCATCGCACCGGCAAGGTCGAGCGTTACACCCGCGACAGCTTCTGGCGCAAACCCAACCCTGGCATGATTCTGGAAGCAGCCAGGAGGCTGAACCTCGACCTCTTCCGGTCAGTGTTTCTGGGCGACCAGCCAACCGACATGGCTGCAGCGCAAGCCGCCGGGATCCCGCGGCGGATCATGCTGACGAAATCCGGCACGGTCCCGGAAGGCATGGCGACACTGACCATCCGGCAGCTTTCGGACCTGATCCCCCATCTCGCCTGACGGGCATGCCGCAAGGCCGGCGCGTCGCCTGCCCAGGCGAAATGGGGCAAGCGTGTTCAATCGAACACCTCGATAAACCGCCCCTGAGCGCGGGTTCATGCCGATGAGGGGCCACGCGGATGGAAAAGCGGCGTTTTTTAGGGGCTGAACTCTCGGTTTTGGCTGAAAAGGCGGAAGTATGCGGCGGTTTTGGCGCTATACGGGCGCAGTTCGCCCCTCAAGCCAGATCAGGCGTCGGAAGTTGCAGGCGAGGTTGGCGAAACCGATCTTCACCGTCGCGCGGGCGAGGCCGATGGTGCGGATGAACAGCCCCATGCGCGCCTTCTGGGCGGCGAACACATGCTCGACGGCCGAGCGCACCGCCGAGCGGGCGCGGTTGGCACGCTGGTGGGGCTCCGGCATCGGCCGGCTCCTCGGCTTGCGGAAATGCACCATGCTGCGGCGACCCGCTGCCGCAATGGCCGCTTCGTTGGCCTTGGAGCGGTAGGCGCTGTCCGCCCATATCCGGCTGTCGAAAGCGTCCGGGTTGAGCAGGCCCGGCAACTGCGCGCCGTCGTGCCGCGCCGCGTCGGTGACGATGAAGCGCCGGATCAGATGGAACCGGCGGTCGATGGTGATGTGCGACTTGTCGCCGACCGCCGGGATCAGAAGCCCCTCCACCATGTGCGCCTCGGACCCGTCGAGCGTCGGTCCCGGCTTCGCCTTGACCCGCCCCCGCTTCACCGTCCAGCGCGCCTGCCAGGCTACCGATGCAACGTTATGCGGATTATCTCCGGCTGCTGTCCTCCCTGGCCCCGGCCATCCTGTTCTGCCCGCTGGAAACCCACGCCGATCCGGCCACCCAGGATTTCATCGACGGCAAGAGCGACATCAAGATGCTGGAGTGCCTGGCGACCGGCTTGGCCGGCGCCTTCAGCGCCGCGGCGCCCTTCGCCGACAGCACCCTGCGGGCCGGTGTACTGCGCGACAACACATACCAGTCCTGGTACGACGGCCTGTGCACGGCGCGCGAAACGCTCATCGGGGGAGGCGAGGAGCCGATGATCCCGGACGACCGCCAGATCGGGCGCCGGGCTCTCACCTCTTCCTCTACACACCCCTGTCGATCCGGCGCGCGCTGCGCAAGGCCGGCTTCAACCATGTCATGGTGGAAGTCAACGGGTCAGGACTGACCGCCTTCGCGTCGGATGCACCGATCACATTGTCCTCGGCGGGGGGTGCGGGCGGGCATGCGTCCGTCTACGCCCGCTATCTCAAAGAGCGCATGCGCGTCTCGCCACCGGGCGGGCCGGTGTGGAACGGTGCCGCAGCACGGCTTTTCCGGCACCACGCCTTGAGCGGCCGGTTCCTGGAAGCGTTGGAACTCTACGGCACGCTGGCCAAGGCCTATGAAGAGAGCTTCGGGATCGACCTGCTGCGGCCCCGACGGATTCCCATCGGGTCCTGCGATCCCACTGGCGGACCGGGCCGGCCAAGGCGCGCACCGTACAACCTTGCCTCGGTCCTGTTCACGCGGGGTCTACTGGCGCGGTGCCTGCCGGCGCAGGACTCGCTGGAAACCTTGGCCTTCCTGCGGGTGGCGGAACGCCTGGCGGTGGAGATGGGGGGCGCTCTGCAGGCCGGCGGGCTGTTCGACGGGGATTTGGAGAACACCGTCTTTCAGGCACGCTGCGAGGCCGTCGATGCACTCTGGCCGATCGACCCCGACGCCGCCATCGAGGCGCTGGTGTCTCTGGGGCGGCCGACGGGAAGCCGTTTCGACGGCCAGACGGTCGTTCCGCTGGTCCTGCGCCTAAACAAGGCCGCCCAGCTGTTCGTGCGGCTTGTCCATGACGGCGATTATCGGTTGGCCGTTCGCCTGTTCGATCTTTTCGAAGATCAGGAACTGGTGGAGCAGTCCTTGCCGAAGGACGGCACCCTTCTGCATCTGGCTTTCTGTCTGGCGATCCTGGACTTGAACGTCTACGCCCGGCAAGACCGTGTCGTGGACCGGCTGCGAGATCGTGTCCCAAGACGTGGTGTAGCTGAGGAGAACCGGCCCGCCGAAGCGCCCCCAGAGCTGGCGTAGGCGGGCCG
>NZ_JAUQTX010000162.1:0-15964 GCF_059803775.1 Azospirillum sp. UFLA03-27
GGGCTCGGAGATGTGTATAAGAGACAGCCACGGCACCGGCGGCGTTGTCCCCGGCCCCGGCCGCCACCACGGTTCCCGGCGGAACGCCCCAGTCGGCGGCGACCTCCGCCCTCAATGTGCCGGTGGGCTGAAGCCCTTCGTACAGCCTCGGCATGTGCGCCTCGCCGAGCCCCGTGGCTGCCAGCAAGTCGTCCGACCACGCGCGCCGGCCGACGTCCAGCCACAGCGTGCCGGCGGAATCCGACAGGTCCGAGGCGTGGTCGCCGGTCATGCGCAGGCGCAGCCAGTCCTTGGGCAGCAGCACCTTGGCGACCTCCTTGAACCGCTCCGGCTCGTGCGCCGCAACCCACAACAGCTTGGGCGCGGTGAAGCCGGGCATGGCGCGGTTGCCGGCGATGGCGCGCAGGTTGGGAGCGCGGCGCTCCAGCTCCGCGCATTCGGCGCCGCTCCGCCCGTCGTTCCACAGGATGGCCGGGCGCAGCACGCGGTCGCCTTTGTCGAGCAGGGTCGCCCCATGCATCTGCCCCGACAGCCCGATCCCCCGCACCGCTGCCATCGCGTCGGAATGGGCGGCGCGCAGGCCGGCGACCGCGCGCCCGGTGGCGGCCCACCAGTCCTCCGGGTCCTGCTCCGACCACAGCGGGTGTGGGCGGCTGACCTCCAGCGGCGCGGTGGACTGGCTGACGAGGCGTTGCGCTTCGTCGACCAGCACCGCCTTGACACCGGACGTCCCCAGGTCGATGCCGAGATACATGGACCCTCCCCTCAATCAGCCGACGGCCTCAAACGAGGCGGTTCACCAGATTCTCCAGCATCTCCTGGCGGCCCGAGCGCGGCTGCGGATCGAGACCGAGTCCGGCGTCCGCCGCGCCGGCCAGATCCAGCCCGCCGAGGAGCTTTTGGCCGAGATCGCCGGTCCAGCCGGCATAGCGCTCCGCGCGCAGGCGGCCCAGCCGGCCGTCCTCGACGAGCCGCGCCCCGGCCAGCAGCGCGCGGGCCAGCGTGTCGATGCCGCCGACATGGGCGTGCAGCAGGTCGTCCGGCGCGACGCTCTGGCGCCGGATCTTGGCGTCGAAGTTGAAGCCGCCGGTGGTGAGGCCTCCCGCCTCCAGGATGCGTGCCATGGGCAGCGCCAGCTCCACATGGTCGTTGGGGAACTGGTCGGTGTCCCAACCGTTCTGCGGGTCGCCCCGGTTCATGTCGATGGAGCCGAAGACGCCCAGCGCCAGCGCCGTCGCCACTTCATGCTCGAAGCTGTGGCCGGCCAGCGTGGCGTGGTTGACCTCGATGTTGACGGCGACCTCCTTCTCCAGCCCGTAGCGCTTCAGGAAGCCGTAGACCGTCGCCACGTCGTGGTCGTACTGGTGCTTGGTCGGCTCCATGGGCTTGGGCTCGATCAGGATGGTGCCGGTGAAGCCGATCTTGTGCTTGTGCTCGACCACCTTCGTCAGGAAGCGGCCGAGCTGGTCCAGCTCGCGCGCCATGTCGGTGTTGAGCAGCGTGTCGTAGCCCTCGCGCCCGCCCCACAGCACGTAATTGACGCCGCCCAGCCGGTGCGTCGCCTCCAGCGCGTCGCGCACCTGGGCCGCCGCGCAGGCGAAGACCTCGGGGTCGGGATTGGTGGCCGCGCCGGCCATGTAGCGGGGGTGCGAGAACAGGTTGGCGGTCCCCCACAGCAGTTTGACGCCGCTACGCTCGATGCAGCCCTGCAGCCGCTCGGTCAGGCGGGCGAAGGTCGCCTGCGTCTCGCGCAGCGAGCCCATCTCGGGCGCCACGTCGCGGTCGTGGAAGGTGAAGAAGGGCACGCCGAGCTTCTCGAACAGCTCGAACGCCACGTCCATCTTCGCCTCGGCCAGCGCCACCGGATCGCCGCTGCCCATCCAAGGCCGGTCCAGCGTGCCGCCGCCGAAGGGGTCGGAGCCGGGCCAGCAGAAGCTATGCCAGTAGCAGACGGCGACGCGCAGGTGATCGGCCATCCGCCGGCCCAGGACCATGCGGTCGGGGTCGTACCAGCGATAGGCGAGCGGGGTGTCGCTGTCCGGCCCCTCGTAGCGGATGCGCTCGACGCCGGTGAAATAGGCTTCGGTCATGACAAATCCTTTCAAAGCTCGACCCAGGCGGCGTCACGGCGGCTCGATTCCACGGCGGCGTGGATGAAGCGCACGCCGCGCACGCCGTCCCGGACGGTGGGGACGAGGGCGGCCGGTGCACCGGCCGCGGCACCGCCCATGCGGGCGACGATCAGGTCGGCGGCGTCGCGGTAGATCTGGGCGAAGCCTTCCAGATAGCCTTCGGGATGGCCCGACGGGATGCGCGTGGCGTGCGCCGCCGCCCCATCCGATCCGGGGCCGCCGCGGGTGATGGTGCGCGGCGGCTCGCCGAGCGGGCTGAAGCGCAGGTGGTTCGGCTGCTCCTGGAACCACTCCAGCCCGCCCTTGTCGCCGTAGACGCGCAGGCGCAGCCCGTTCTCATGGCCGGGCGCCACTTGGCTCGCCCACAGCATGCCGCGCGCGCCGTTGCCGAAGCGCAGCATCATGTGCGCGTTGTCGTCGAGCCGGCGCCCCTCCACGAAGGTCGTCAGGTCGGCGGCGACCCGCGTGCAGCGCAGGCCGGTGACGAACTCCGCCAGCTGGAAGGCGTGGGTGCCGATGTCGCCGACGCAGCCGGCGATGCCGCTGCGCGCCGGGTCGGTCCGCCATTCCGCCTGCTTCTGCCCGCTCTCCTCCAGCCGGGTGCTCAGCCAGTCCTGCGGGTATTCGACCTGCACGACGCGGAGGGCGCCCAGGTCACCGGCCGCCACCATGGCGCGGGCCTGCCGCACCATCGGGTAGCCGGTGTAGTTGTGGGTCAGCGCGAAGACGAGGCCGCTGCGCTCCACCGCCGCCGCCAGATCCTCCGCGTCCTCGACCGTGGTGGTCAGCGGCTTGTCGCAGATGACGTGGATGCCCGCCTCCAGGAACGCCTTGGCGGCGTCGTGGTGCAGGTGGTTGGGCGTGACGATGCTGACCACGTCGATGCCGTCGTCGCGCGCCGCCTCGGCCCGCGCCATCTCCGCGAAGCTGGCGTAGCAGCGCTCCGGCGGCAGGAACAGGTCGGCGCCGCTGGCTTGGCAGCGCTCCGGGTCGGAGGACAGCGCCCCGGCGCGCAGCTCGTAGCGGTCGTCGAGGCGGGCGGCGATGCGGTGCACCGCCCCGATGAAGGCGCCCCGCCCGCCGCCGACCATGCCCAGGCGCAGCCGGCGGTTCGGCCCGGAGGCCGTCTTCCCTTCGATGGTCATGATCCCCTCCCGCTCAGCCGATGCCGAGCATGCGCCGGTTGGCCGAATCGTCGGTGCCGGCCCCGGCGAAGTCGTCGAAGGCTTTCTCGGTCACCCGGATGATGTGCGCGTCGATGAATTGCGCGCCTTCGGCGGCCCCTTGCTCGGGGTGCTTCATGGCGCATTCCCACTCCAGCACCGCCCAGCCGTCGAAGCCGTACTGGGTCAGCTTGGAGAAGATGCCGCCGAAATCGACCTGCCCGTCGCCCAGCGAGCGGAAGCGCCCGGCCCGGCCGATCCAGGGCTGGTAGCCGGAATAGACGCCCTGGCGCGGGGATGGGTTGAACTCCGCGTCCTTGACGTGGAACATCTTGATCCGCTCGTGATAGACGTCGATGTAGCCGAGATAGTCGAGCTGCTGCAGCACGAAGTGGCTGGGGTCGTAGAGGATGTTGCAGCGCGGGTGGTTGCCGACGCGCTCCAGGAACATCTCGAAGGTGGCGCCGTCGAACAGGTCCTCGCCGGGATGGATCTCGTAGCAGAGGTCCACCCCCGCCGCGTCGAAGGCGTCGAGGATCGGCCGCCAGCGCCGCGCCAACTCGTCGAAGGCGGTTTCGATCAGCCCCGCCGGGCGCTGCGGCCAGGGGTAGACATAGGGCCAGGCCAGCGCGCCGGAGAAGGTGACGTGCGCCGTCAGCCCCAAATTGGCCGAGGCCTTGGCGGCCATCAGCAGCTGGTTGACCGCCCATTCCTGGCGGGCCTTCGGGTTGCCGCGCACCTCCGGTGCGGCGAAGCCGTCGAACGCCTCGTCATAGGCCGGGTGCACGGCGACGAGCTGCCCCTGGAGATGGGTGGACAGTTCGGTGATCTGCACGCCGGCCTCGGCCAGCACGCCTTTCACCTCATCGCAGTAGCCCTTGCTCTCCGCGGCCCGGGCAAGGTCGAACAGGCGGCCGTCCCAGGACGGGATCTGCACGCCCTTGAAGCCCAGCCCGGCGGCCCAGGCGCCGATGGCCGGAAGGCTGTCGAACGGCGCCGCATCCCCGGCAAACTGCGCGAGGAAGATCGCCGGCCCCTTGATCGTCTTCATGATGCCCCTCCCTTCGGGTCGTCTTCGGGCCGGAACATCAGAACGGCGAGTCCGGGTAGTAGTATTTCGCGGCGTTCTCCGGGGTCACCAGCGTCGCCTCGATGATGTATTCCTTCTGGATCGGCGCCTTCTCCACCAGATGCTTGGCGGTGATCTCCATGGCCTCGGCGATCATCGCGGGCGGGTAGAGGACGTCGGCGGGAACCAGCACGTCCTTGTCCATGACGCGCTTGATCATGTCCTTCATGCCGGCGCCGCCGAGGATGAACATCTCCTTCTCGCGGCCGGCCTGCTTGACGGCCTCGATGACGCCCAGCGCGATGTCGTCGTCCTGCGCCCACACCGCGTCGATCTTCGGGAAGCGGGACAGGAAGTCCTGCATCACCTTGAAGCCGTCATCGCGGTTCCAGTTGGCGTACTGCATGCCCAGCACCTTGATCTGGGTGCCCTCGATCTCCTTCATGAAGGCGTCGACGCGCTGGTTGTCGATCACGGTAGGAATCCCGCGCAGCACCACGATGTCGCCCTTGCCGCCCATCTTCTCCTTCATGAACCGGGCGGAGACCTCGCCCATCTGCGGGTTGTTGCCGGCGACGTAGAGGTCCTGGATCGACGGGTCGGTCAGGCCGCGGTCCACCACCGTGACGAACTTGCCGGCCTGCTTGACGGCGCGCACGGGGTCGGTCATCGGCGCGGATTCGAAGGGCAGGATGACCAGCGCGTCGATCCGCTGCACCGAGACCAGATCCTCCAGGTCGTTGGCCTGACGGCCGACGTCGCGGGCGGTGACGATCACCACGTCGAGGTTCGGGTATTGCTTCTCCAGCCGCTTCTCGGCCTGCTGGGCGTGCCAGTTGAGGCCGCCGGCCCAGCCGTGCGTCGCGGCGGGGATGGACACGCCCATCTTGATCTTCTGCTGCGCCCAGCCGGCGACCGGCGCCACCATCAGGCCCGCGGCCAGCGCCGCGGCCAGACCGAAACGGAACGTCATGGTCGATTCCTCCCTGTTTGTCTTTTTGTCAGCGACGCGCCACGGTCCCCCGTTGCAGGAGCACCGCGACGATGATGATCACTCCCTGGATGGTGCCGTTCAGGTAGACGCTGATGGCGCCGGTCAGGTTGAGGATGTTGTCGATCAGCGTGAGCATGACGGCGCCCACCACCGTTCCCCAGATGCGGCCGTAGCCGCCCTTCAGCATGGTGCCGCCGATGATGACGGCGGCGATGGCCTCCAGCTCCCACAACAGGCCCGTGGTGGCCGAGGCCGACCCCAGGCGCGGCACGTAGATCACCACCGCGATGGCCACGCACACACCCTGGAGCACGAAGGCCAGCAGCTTGACCCGGTCCACGTTGATCGCCGAATAGCGCGCCACGTCCTCGCTGGAGCCGATGGCGGCGCAGTAACGGCCGAAGCGCGTGCGGTACATGATCAGCGCGCCGATCAGCGCGACCACCGCGAAAGCCAGGATCGGGTAGGAGATGCCGAAGACGCCGCCGTAATAGACGGGCCGGTAGATCGTGCGGATCTCGGAGTTCAGCGACAGCGTGCCGCCGTCGGCGATGTAGGTGACCAGGGATCGGAAGATGCCCATGGTCCCCAGCGTAACGATGAACGCCTCCATCCGGCCCTTGGTCACCAGAAGCCCGTTGACCAGCCCCGCCGCCAGCCCGAGCCCCAGCGCCACCAGGACGCCGACCAGGATGACCGGCAGCCCGGCCCCCATGGAGCCGACCAGCGCGTTCATCACCACGATCATGACGCCCGACGCGAAGGCGGCCAGCGAGCCGACCGACAGGTCGATCCCGCCGGCGGTGATGACGAAGGTGGCCCCGACCGCGATGATGCCGATGAAGGCGGTGCGGGTCAGCACGTTGCCGATGTTGCCCGGGCTGAGGAACACCGGGTTGACGATGGTGCCCAGCACGATCAGCGCGGCCAGCGCCAGGAACGGCCCGTAGAGTTTCAGATCGAAGCCGGAGGAGGGCTTCCGCGCGGCCTCAGGCATGACCGACGGCGTCATGCGCGTCTCCTTGTGCTGTGCTGGGTGATGCGCGGCCCTTCAGGCCGGTGGCGTAGCGGACGATCTCGCCCTCCTCGACCTCGTCACCCTCCAGGATGCCGGTCACCACGCCGGAGCGCATGACCACCACCCGGTGCGACAGCCCGATGATCTCGGGCATTTCCGAGGAGATGAGGATCACCGACCCGCCCCGGCGGGCGAAGTCGTGCAGGAACTGGTAAATCTGCTGCTTGGTCCCGATGTCGATGCCGCGCGTCGGCTCGTCGACGATCAGGATCTCCGGATCGACCTGCATGGTCTTGGCGAGCAGCAGCTTCTGCTGGTTGCCGCCGCTGAGGCTGCCGACCGGCACGTCCAGCGTCCGGACGCGGATGTCGAACTCCCCCACCGCGCGCTCCAGCGCCGCGGCCTCCCGCCGCTCGTCCACGAAGACCCGGCCGTAGCGGTCGAGCGCCAGCAGCGTCAGGTTCGGCTGCAATCCCTTGGCGAGCAACAGGCCCTTGCCCTTGCGGTCCTCGGTCAGGTAGGCGATGCCGGCCGCCACCGCGCCCTCCAGGCGGCGGACGCGCAGCGGCTCCCCGTTGCGGGTCAGCGTGCCGGCGGTGCGGCGGCGCAGGCCGAGCAACCCCTCGGCCAGCTCGGTCCGCCCGGCGCCGATCAGCCCGGCGAAGCCCAGAATCTCGCCGCGCCGCAGGTCGAAGCCGGCGCCCCGCACCCAGCCGGGAACGTCGATCCCCCGCGCCTCCAGCACCACGGGCGCGTCCGGCGCCGGCGGCGTCTTGGCCGGGAACAGGTCGCTGATGGCGCGCCCGACCATCAGCTGGGCGATGCCGTCCTCGGTCAGTTCGGCGGTCGGGCGGGTGGCGATGTGGTGGCCGTCGCGGAGCACGGTCACCCGGTCGGTGATGGCCCGCACCTCGTCCAGCTTGTGCGAGGTGTAGACGATCCCCACCCCCTGGTCGCGCAGGCGGCGGATCAGGCCGAACAGCACGGCGGACTCGGTGCCGGTCAGCACCGCCGTGGGCTCGTCCATGATGAGGACGCGAACCTCGCGCGACATCGCCTTGGCGATTTCGACCATCTGCCGCTCCGACACGGCGAGGTCGCGCACCCGCGCTCGGGGGTCCACCGGGCATTCCAGCTCCGCCAGAACGGCGCGGGACCGCTCGCGCATGGCGCGCTTGTCGAGGAACGGGCCGCGCCGCAGCTCGCGCCCGAGAAAAATGTTCTCCTCGACCGTCAGATGTTCGGCGAGGTTGAATTCCTGGTGGATCAGCACGACGCCCGCCGCTTCGGCGGCGCCGATGCCGGAGAAGCTCACCGGGCGCCCATCCACGCGCACGGCGCCCGAGGTCGGCTGGTGAAAGCCGGACAGGATCTTCATCAGCGTCGATTTGCCGGCCCCGTTCTCGCCGACCAGGGCGTGCACCTCACCGCGCTGGACGGTGAAATCCACCCCGTGGAGGACCTCGACGGGCCCAAAGCTCTTCGTGACGCCGAACGCTGCCAAAAGCGGCTCGGCCATGGGGTCGCCCCCTCCCTGGATTGCGGCTTCTCGTGTGGCCGCGAATTAGATAGACGGTCTAACAAATGGTAGCGTATGATTCGAATCAGCCCGCGTCAAGCCATGTCGGGGCGACATTCCCCACCTTTTCGGTGTATGCCCCGCCCGGCGCCCAACGATTGCCGCCAGACGCGCGAGACAGGAATCCGCATGCTGCCAAGGGTCAACTCGGCCGCGATCCGCCGCCTCAACATGGTCCGCGTCTTCCACGCGCTGCGGGAGAATCCGAGCTGCGCGCAGCGCGACCTCAGCCGGCTGACCGGCCTGGACAAGGCGACGACCTCGGCCATCGTGGCGCAGATGATCGAGGACGGGCTGGTCGAGCGGAGCGAGGCGCCCCGAGCGCGCCGCATCGGCCGGCCGGAAACCGCGCTCGGCATCGCGCCGTCGGCCGGGCTGCTGGTGGGCGCCCGGCTGGAGCCGGGAACGATCCGCATCGTCTCCACCACGCTGGCCGGCACGGTGGTGGAGCAGTCGCAGATCCCCGGCAGCACCGACCTCGCCACGGCGCTGCGCCACCTGCACGAGGGGATCGACGCGGTCGTCGCGGCGAGCCGTCCGGACGGCGGAGCCGCGACGCCGCCCTTGCGCGGCATCGGCATCGGCATTCCGGCGCTGATGGACCGCGAGGGCCGGCTCGTTCTGGCGCCCAACCTGGGCTGGCGCGACACGCCGATCCGCCCGCTGCTGGAGGAGGCGCTCGGCGCGCCGGTCCATGTCGACAACGACACCAAGGCCGCCGCCATGGCCGAGCGGCTGTTCGGCGCCTGCCGGGGGGTGGAGGACTTCGTCTATCTGACCGGCCATTCGGGCGTCGGCGGCGGGCTGTTCCTCGGCGGGCGGCTCTACCGCGGCGCGCAGGGCTTCGCCGGGGAGATCGGGCATTTGACCGTCGTGCCGGGCGGCCGCCCCTGCGGCTGCGGCAAGCGGGGCTGCCTGGAAACCTACGTCTCCGAAACCTCGATCCTCGCCCAGGCCGGCGAGCGGGGCCATGCCCTGCCCGACCTCTGGGCCGCCGCCGCCGCGGCGCGCGACGGCGATCCGGTGGTGCGGACCCTGTTGGAAGAGGCAGGTTCACACCTCGGTTTCGCGCTGTCGCATCTGGTCAACCTGACGAATCCGGGTCTGGTGGTGCTGGGTGGCAACCTGTCGATCGTCGCGGAGTTCATTCTTCCGACGCTGAACGCCGCCCTCGACGAGCACGCGCTGGAACCGCTGCGCCACGACCTGCGGCTTCTCGTTTCGCCGCTCGGCCCGGACGCCGTGCCGATGGGGGGGATCGCGCTGGCCATGGATGGCTTCCTCTCGGTGCCGGGACCCATCCTGTAAGACCATGCGCGATCGCGCCGGTGCGGCAAAAAAGCATTCCACCTCAAGCTGAGAAAGCCGGTGGCGCCGCGCCGACGGTCTGATAGGCTGGATCGCCTTGAAGGCGTTGCCTGCAAGCGAATGGATTGGTGGATGATGAGGAAGCCAAGCCGGTGGCTGCTCAAAGCCGCAGCCGCGCTGTCCGTCGTCGTGATCCTGTATGGGGTGTGGCTGTTTGTGCAGCCCAAAGGACTGCCCGCCGGTCTGGCCAGCGGCAACGGCCGGATCGAGGCGGTCGAAATCGACATCGCCACGAAAACCGCCGGCCGGGTCGAGGACATCCTGGTCGATGAGGGCGACTTCGTCACCGCCGGGCAGGTGCTCGCCCGGATGGACACCGACGTTCTCCAGGCCCAGGCCAAGCAGGCCGAGGCGCAGAAGCAGCAGGCGGTCATCGGTGTCGAGACCGCTCGCCATCAGGTGCTCCAGCGACAGGCCGAACGGCAGGCGGCGCAGTCCCTGGTGGCCCAGCGCGAGGCCGAGCGGGACGTCGCCCAGAAGCAGCTCGCCCGATCCGAGGAGCTGGAGGCGCGGGGCACGACGTCGCGGCAGGTTCTCGACACCGACCGCGCCCGCTTCGAAAGCGCGAACGCCGCCGTCAGCGCGGCCAAGGCCCAGGTCGCCGCCGCCGACGCCGCCATCGCCACCGCCGAGGCCCAGGTCGTAAACGCCCATGCGGCGGTCGACGCCGCCGCGGCCACCATCGAACGCATCCAGGCAGACATCCGGGACAGCACCCTCCGCTCGCCGCGCGACGGCCGGGTGCAGTTCCGGGTGGCGCAGCCGGGCGAGGTGCTCGGCGCCGGCGGCCGGGTGCTGAACATGGTCGATCTCAGCGACGTCTACATGACCTTCTTCCTGCCGACGGAGGCCGCCGGGCGGGTGAGGATCGGGACCGAAGTGCGGATCGCCCTCGACGCCTTCCCGCAATACGTCATCCCCGCCAAGGCCACCTTCGTGGCCGACGTCGCCCAATTCACCCCGAAGACCGTGGAGACGGCCAGCGAACGCCAGAAGCTGATGTTCCGAATCAAGGCCCAGATCCCTCCTCCGTTGCTGAAGAAGTACATCCGTGACGTGAAGACCGGCCTGCCGGGGGTGGCCTATGTGCGGATCGATCCTGACACAGAATGGCCGGCCAACCTGCAAAACCTCGTGCCATGAGCGGTGCCGCCGACCGCTCCGCCGCATCACCCGTCGCGCGTCTGCGGGACGTCCGTCTGGTGTACGGAAAGGTCCGGGCCATCGACGGGGTCAGCCTGGACGTCCCGGCGGGGCGTGTCACCGGTCTGATCGGCCCCGACGGCGTCGGCAAGTCGAGCCTCCTGTCGCTGATGTCGGGGGCGCGCGCCTTGCAGGAGGGAACGGTCGAGGTGCTGGACGGCAGCATGGCCCAGGCTCGCCACCGCCGCGCCGTGTGCCCCCGCATCGCCTACATGCCGCAGGGCCTTGGCAAGAACCTCTACCCGACGCTGTCGATCGCCGAGAATCTTGACTTCTTCGGACGGCTGTTCGGCCAGGGCCGCGCCGAGCGCCGGAGGCGCATCGCCGACCTGACGCAAAGCACCGGTCTGGCGCCGTTCCTCGACCGGCCGGCCGGCAAGCTGTCCGGCGGCATGAAGCAGAAGCTCGGCCTGTGCTGCGCGCTGATCCACGACCCGGACCTGCTGATCCTCGACGAGCCGACCACAGGCGTCGACCCGCTCTCGCGCCGGCAGTTCTGGGAGCTGATCGACCGCATCCGGGCGGACCGTCCCGGCATGAGCGTGGTGGTGGCCACCGCCTACATGGAGGAGGCGGCGCGCTTCGACTGGCTCGTCGCCATGGACGAGGGGCGCGTGCTGGCCACCGGCAGCCCGCGGGAGGTGCTGGAGCGCACCGGGACAGCGACGCTGGAGGAGGCCTTCGTCGCGCTGATGCCCGAGGAGAAGCGCCGCGGGCACAAGTCCGTCGCGATCGTGCCGCGCACGGGGGACGGGAGCGACATCGCCATCGAGGCGAAGGGCCTGACCATGCGCTTCGGCGACTTCGTGGCGGTCGATCACGTCAGCTTCCGCATCCCGCGCGGCGAGATCTTCGGCTTTCTCGGCTCCAACGGCTGCGGCAAGACGACGACGATGAAGATGCTGACCGGCCTGCTCCAGCCGAGCGAGGGCGAGGCCCGGCTGTTCGGGCAGCCGGTGGACGCCCGCAACATCGGGACCCGGCGGCGCGTCGGCTACATGTCCCAGGCCTTCTCGCTCTATTCGGAACTGACGATCCGGCAGAACCTGGAATTGCACGCCCGCCTGTTCCAGATGCCCGAGAGCGTCCTTCCCCACCGGGTCGCGGCGGTGGCGGAGCGCTTCGGCCTCGCCGACGCGATGGAGGCTTTGCCGGATCGGCTGCCGCTCGGCCAGCGCCAGCGCCTGTCCCTCGCCGTCGCGATGGTCCATGAGCCCGCCCTGCTGATCCTGGACGAGCCGACGTCGGGCGTCGACCCGATCGCGCGCGACGCATTCTGGGAGATCATGATCGGACTGGCGCGCCGGGACCGGGTGACGATCTTCATCTCGACCCATTTCATGAACGAGGCCGAACGCTGCGACCGCATCTCGCTGATGCACGCCGGTCGCGTTCTGGTCAGCGACACGCCGGCGGCGCTTGTCGATAAGCGGAGCGTCGCGACGCTTGAGGAGGCCTTCATCGGCTATCTGGAGGAGGCCGTGGCGGAGCGTCAGGGAGGCGACGCGGCGGCGCCCGACGATCGCCGACAGGTCCCCCCGCCCGCCGCCAACCCTCCCGGCGAACGCGCGGAAGGCCGCTTCTTCAACCCGCGGCGCATGCTCAGCTACTCGCGTCTGGAGGCGCTGGAACTGCGGCGCGATCTCATCCGGGCGACGCTCGCCCTGGTCGGCAGCCTTCTGCTGATGGTCATCATGGGCTACGGCATCAACATGGATGTCGAGGACCTCTCCTTCGCGGTCCTGGACCGCGATCAGACGACGACGAGCCGCGACTACACGCTCAACCTCGCGGGTTCCCGCTACTTCGTCGAACAGGCGCCGATCATCGACTACGAGGATCTCGACCGGCGCATGCGGGCAGGCGACCTCTCCCTGGCGCTGGAAATCCCGCCGGGCTTCGGCCGCGACGTCGCCCGCGGGCGTCCGGTCCAGATCGGGGCGTGGATCGACGGCGCCATGCCGACGCGGGCCGAGACGGTCAACGGATACGTGCAGGGCATGCACAGCCAATGGCTGGCCTCGCGGAACCAGACGCCCAGCCTCGCCACCATCGAGACCCGTTTTCGCTACAACCCGGACGTCGAGAGCCTGAAGGCCATCGTCCCGGCGGTCATCCCGATCCTGCTGCTGCTGATCCCGGCGATGCTGGCCGCGCTCAGCGTCGTGCGCGAGAAGGAACTCGGCTCGATCATCAACCTCTACGTCACGCCGGTCACCAAGCTGGAGTTCCTGCTCGGCAAGCAACTGCCTTATGTCGGGCTGGCGATGCTCAACGTCCTTCTGATGGTGGCGCTGGCGGTCACCGCCTTCGGCGTGCCGCTGACCGGGAACGCGCTGGCCCTCGCCACCGGCGCCCTGCTTTACAGCTTTTCGGCGACCGCCATGGGTCTCCTGATGTCCAGCTTCATGCGCAGCCAGATCGCCGCCGTCTTCGGCACCGCCATCGCGACGCTGATTCCGGCCACCCAGTATTCCGGCATGATCGATCCGGTCTCGTCCCTGGGGGGGGCCGCCGCCGTCATCGGGGAGGTCTATCCGACCACCCATTTTCTGACCATCGCGCGGGGCGTCTTCTCGAAGGCCCTGGGCTTCGGCGATCTGCACGCCGCCTTCGTCGCGCTGCTGATCGCCGTGCCGGTCCTGATCGGCGCGAGCGCGCTGCTGCTGAAGAAGCAGGAGAGCTGAGCGATGCAGGCATCCAACGTCCTGAACCTCGGCATCAAGGAACTGCGCAGCCTCGCCCGCGACCCGATGCTTCTGGTCCTCATCGTCTATTCCTTCACGCTGGCGATCTACACGGCGGCGACCGCCATACCGGAGACGCTCAACAAGGCGGCGATCGCCATCGTCGACGAGGACCGCTCGCCCCTGTCGGCCCGCATCGTCGGCGCCTTCTACCCGCCCTTCTTCCTGCCGCCGGTCCTGATCACCCCCGCCGAGATGGACGCCCGCATGGACGCCGGGCTCGACACCTTCGCGCTCGACATTCCGCCGGACTTCCAGCGGGACGTCCTCGCCGGGCGCCAGCCGGCGATCCAGCTCAACGTCGATGCGACCCGGATGACCCAGGCCTTTTCCGGGAGCGGCTACGTCCAGCAGATCGTCAGCGGGGAGGTCAACGCCTTCCTGCAACGCTACCGCGGGGAACCGGCCCTTCCGGTCGATCTCGCCCTGCGGGTCCGCTTCAATCCCGAGATGAACAAGGGCTGGTTCGGGTCGGTGATCGAGGTCATCAACCAGGTCACGATGCTGTCGATCATCCTGACCGGCGCCGCCCTGATCCGGGAGCGCGAGCACGGCACCATCGAGCATCTGCTCGTGATGCCGGTCACGCCCGTCGAGATCATGGTCGGCAAGATCTGGTCGATGGCCCTGGTCGTGCTCGTCGCCTGCGCCGTCTCGCTGGTCTTCGTCGTCCAGGGACTGCTGGCGGTTCCCATCGGCGGCTCCGTCGCCCTGTTCCTGGCCGGCGCCGCCCTGCACCTGTTCGCCACCACGTCGATGGGCATCTTCCTGGGGACGGTGGCCCGCAGCATGCCGCAGTTCGGCATGCTGCTGATCCTGGTGATGGTGCCGCTGCAGATGCTGTCGGGAGGCATGACGCCACGCGAAAGCATGCCCGCCCTCGTTCAGGACGTGATGCTCGCCGCGCCGACGACGCACTTCGTCACGCTGGCCCAGGCCATCCTGTACCGCGGCGCCGGCCTCGACGTGGTCTGGCCGCAGTTCCTCGCGCTCATCGGGATCGGCGCGGCCCTGTTCAGCCTGTCGCTGGCGCGCTTCCGCAAGGCCATCAACCAGATGTCATGAGCCCGGTATCATGAGCCGCCGCCGGCCCCAATGGCTTACGCGCCGATGAAGCGGGGAGGCCGCTTGCCCAGCAGAGCCGCGATCGCTTCCTTGTGATCCTCGGTCGCATGGGCCAGCGCCTGCATGGCCGCCGACATCTCCAGCAGCGTGTCGAGCTTGACCGTCTGGCCTTCGCGCAGCAGACGCTTGGTCATGCGCACCACATGCGGCGGGTTGACGGCGATGCGCGCGGCCAGCGCCCTTGCCTGCGGCAGCAGGTCCGCGTCAGGAACGACTCGCGAGACGAGACCGCAGGCGAGCGCCTCGGCGGCGTCGATGACATCGCCGGTCAACGCCATTTCACACGCCTTGGAGAAGCCGACGACACGCGGCAGCAGCCACGCTCCGCCGTCACCGGGCACGATGCCGACCTTGACGAAGCTCTCGGCGAAGCGCGCGCTCTCACCGGCGATGCGGAGGTCGCACATGCAGGCGAGATCGCAGCCGGCCCCGATCGCCGGACCGTTCACCGCCGCGATCACCGGAACCTCCATGGCTTCGAGAAGCAGCGGGATGCGCTGGATGCCCAGCTTGTAGTTCCGCCGCGTCTGCGCGGCGACCGTGTCGTTCAGGCCGCCACTTGCCCCCATCTTCTTCAGGTTCCCGCCGGATGAGAAAGCCCCGCCGGCGCCGGTGAGGATGATGACGCGCGTCCCCATCTCCGCATCGAGACGGCTGAACGTCTCCACCAGGGCGTCGATCATCTCCGGATCGGAGATCGGGTTGCGCTGCTCCGGAAGATTGAGGGTGAGCGTGACGATTCCATCGTCGTTGTCTTCGAGCACGAGGGTCGACACGGCGCGTTCCTTTCGTCTTGTCCGATTATGTGTCTTGTCCGGCCGCGCCGCTCAGCGCAGGCCCAGGCCGCGCGCGATGATGCCGCGCAGGATTTCGCGGGTGCCGCCGCGCAGGGAGAAGGAGGACACGTTCAGGATCGTGTGGGCCAGCACCGCGGAGAAGTCCCGCGTGGACCGCTGCGACGGCTCCGCATCGACCAGTTGGCGGGCGATGTCGGGGATCTCCTGTTCGAAGATCGCGCCCAGATCCTTGACCAGCGCGGCCTGCAACGCCGGGTTCTCGCCGTTCTGCAGCATGCCGGCGACCGAGCGCGACAGGCGCCGCAGCACGAGCAGGTGGGCGGTCAGGCGGCCCGCCGCCACCGCCGCCTGCTCCGACGGGTCGGGGCCGAGCGCGCGGACCAGTTCGACCAGCAGCGTGAAGGAGGACAGAAACCGCTCCGGCCCGCTGCGCTCGAAGGCCAGTTCGCCGACCACTTGGTTCCAGCCGTCCCCGAGCTGGCCGAGCAGGGCCGAGGACGGCAGAAAGACGTCCTCGAAGACCACCTCGTTGAAGTGATGCTCCCCGGCCAGATCGGCAATCGGCCGAATGGTGATGCCGGGCGTCTTCAGGTCGACCAGGAACTGGCTGGTGCCGCCATGCCGTTCCTCCGCGCCGCCGGTGCGGCAGAACAGGATCATGAAGTGGGCGTGGTGGGCGTAGGTGGTCCACAGCTTGGTGCCGTTGACGACGAAGCCTCCCTCCACCGGCACGGCGCGCGTCCGGACCGCAGCGAGGTCTGAGCCGGAA
>NZ_JAUQTX010000163.1:0-15922 GCF_059803775.1 Azospirillum sp. UFLA03-27
TCGGATTACCCGGCGACCCCGGCCTCGCAGGTCTTCTACGTCGACGCGACGCACGGCAACGACAGCAACTCCGGCAACAACCCGAACCAGGCCTGGAAGTCGCTGGCCAAGGTGAACGCCACCAGCTTCGCCGCCGGCTCGCTGGTCCTGTTCGAGCGTGGCGAGACCTGGACCGATAGCCTGTTGGTCTCGACCTCCGGCACCTCCGACAAGCCGATCATCTACGGCGCCTACGGCACCGGCGCCGACCCGATCATCAAGGCCAAGAGCGGCGCCAGCTACGCCGTCAGCCTGAACAACAAGGACAACATCACGTTCGACAACCTGACGATGACAGGTTCGAACGACACCGGCCTGCTGCTCAACGGCGGGGCCAACAACGTAAAGGTCACCAACTCCCAGATCCTAGACAACCGCGGTTCAGGCGTGGTGATCAGCGGGACCTCCAACAACCTGCGCATCGATCACTCCACGATCGACGGCAACGGCGGCTACGGCCTCGTCCACTATTCCGCCGACAACGCCAACCAGTACTTCACCAACAACATCATCAGCGACAACGGCTGGCGCACCGATGCGGTGTATTCGGGCTGGAACGGCCGCATCCTGAGCGGCGAGATCGCTGGCAACACGATCTTCAACAACGGCAGCGGCGGCGGCGACGGCCGGTCGCATGGCCTGTACCACGACCACAGCCAAGCCAACAGCACGCTGAAGATCCACGACAACGTAATCTACTCGAACCCGCGCGGCGCCGGCATTCTCGCCAAGTCGAGCACCGAGATCTACAACAACACGATCTACGGCAACTCGAACGTCGGCATCTCGATCGGCCAGAACCAGACCACCAACGTCACCTACAAGATCTACGGCAACGAGATCTTCAACAACAACGGTGGCATCATGGAGCACCTGAAGGGCAGCGGGTCGATCACGCTGAGCCTGTACGACAACACCTTCTACAACAACAACGGTCGTGCGGCGATCAACATCGCCGACAGCATCAAGCAGACGGTGACCAACAACACCATCTCCTCGGCCTCCAAGGCCAACCCGATCATCTGACGATCGGCGGTTCCGCCCCTTCGGCAATGTCCGCGCCCGGCCAGTCTCTGGCCGGGCGTTGGCGTGTCCGGGAGAGCGTTTCCTGCTTCCGCTTGCGACACAAAACGGCAATAATCGAAAGCACAGTCCCGCCGGCGGCTCTGCTTTTGCCTCTATTTCTTGTGCGCTGCACAACAAGGCCCGCCTCAGCGGAGTGATGAAGACCGAACGCCACCCCCGTTCGCCGCCTTTTCATGACGATCAGCCGTTATTTCTGCTCAGTGCGCGCGGCATCCCCCACTTTCTCCCCAATCGACCAAAGTGGCAGACGGCTTTCCCTTTAGGACGCTGCGAAGGGGATATTTATCTTGCACTTTATGTAGGTTTACCCGCCTTCCGCCCTTTGATAGCGTCCACAGACCTATTCCGTGCCTATGCGTGCATCGGCACCGGCCGATACGACGGCCAGGGGTGTCCTAGTCCGGGATGCGGACCGGAGGGAGGCCCCTACAGAACCGACCAGGAAAGGGACGAGACAGGGCAAGAACGGCACTGACAACGACGACAAGGACGGGACGGCTGGCGCCACACAAGCGCCCGACCGACGGCCACCGGGGAAGGAACGCCGAAACCGCTTCCGCGCGCGTGCCACGGGAGCGGGGCTCTGGGCGGCACGCACACGCCTCCATTCCCAGGGCCGCGGTGTCCGTGGTCATGGCCATCGGTTGCCCCGTTCGCGGGGAGACACCCGATGGCCGGACCGCCGGACGCCGTCCGCGTCGCCACGACAAGAGGGGTGGAGACCAGGTATGAATCACGTGAGCGGACCGAGGGACGGTCGGGACACTCAATCGATCAGCGTGCTTATGGCCACCTACGCGGGCGAGAAGGCGGATAACCTTCAGGCCGCGCTGGAGAGCGTCTATACACAGACGCTTCTCCCGCGCGAATGCGTGCTGGTGGTCGATGGACGGATCGGGGAGGAGCAGGAAAAGGTCATCGCCCGCTATCAGGCGTCCAACGCCTGCCGGCTTGTGGTGGTGCGGCGGCGCAACCAGGGGGGCTTGGCCCGCGCGCTGAACGACGGCCTGCAATATTGCACGGGCTATCTGGTGGCCCGCATGGACAGCGACGACATCTGCCTGCCCCACCGCTTCGAGACGCAGGCGCGCGCCTTCGCCGAGCAGGGGTCGCTGGACGCATCGTTCTCCTGGCACGCGGAGTTCGAACAGGACCCCGGCGCCATCACTTGCGTGAAGCGCAGCCCGGAGACGCACGAAGAGATCAGCCAGGGCATGAAATGGCACTGCGTCCTGTCGCACCCCACCATGATGGTGCGGCGGCGGGCGCTGACCGCCATCGGCGGCTACCGCTCCTGCTTCGGCAATCTGGAGGATTACGACCTGTATGTCCGCCTGCTTCAGGCCGGGGCGCGCATGGAGACGGTGCAGGAGGCGCTTCTCCTCTTCCGCACCAGCATGGCCCAGCGCGTCCGCCGCGGCGGGTTGCGCTACGCCGTCAACGAATGGGCCTTCCGGGTGTGGTGCTGGCGGTCGGGCTTCCTGACCAATTCGGAATTCCTGGCGACGGCCTCGCTTCAAATCGGGTTCCGGCTGACTCCGCCGGGCCTGAAGAGGATGCTGTACCGCTTGGTCCGCACGCCGACCGAGGCGCAGGCCATGGCCCGGATCCACAGCGCCATGATGCAGCCCAAGCGCCTCGCTCCCGATGGCGCGGACGCTCTCTGACCCTCTGCCCTCTGACCCTTCCGCGGGAGGATTTGAATGAGCGTTGCCGACGTGATTTCTGGTGGCGGCTTGGGTCGGCGGCTCCGGTGGACGGACGCGCTGCGCAACCCGCTGGGGACCGCCTGCCATCACGCCTACGGCAGCCCGGTGCTGGCCGTCGTCTACCACGCCGTCTGCGACACGGTGCCGGACCATTTGAAGCACATCTACCGGCCCCGCACGCCCAGGGAATTCACGGAGGATCTCGATTTCCTCCTGAAGCATTTCGAGCCGACGGACCTGCCCACGGTCACCGGGTCGGCCATGGGCGGACCGGAGATCCGCCGCCCGTCGCTGCTGGTCACCTTCGATGACGGCATGCGCGAGGTCGCGGAGGTCGCGATGCCGATCCTGCGCCGCAAGGGCATCCGTCCGGCGCTGTACCTGAACCTGAACTTCCTCGACAACAAGACGCTCTTCTACCGGCACAAGGCGAGCCTTCTGGCGGAGCGGCTGAGCCGGCTGGCGGAGGCTGATCCGCGCCGCGCCGTCTGCGCCGCCACCCTGGCGCGGGCGGGCGCCGTCGCCGCCAACCCCGCCGTGGGGGTCATGAAGGTGAGCTGGCACCAGCGCGCCGTGCTGGACGAGATCGCCACCGTGCTGGAGTTCGACACGGCCGGCTTCCTGGCGGACGAGAAGCCCTATCTGACTCGCGACGAGATCGCCGACCTGATGGCGGAGGGGGTGTCGATCGGCGCCCATGGGTTCGACCATCCCAACCACCGCCTGCTGACGCCGGAGCAGCGAAAGGAGGAAGTGACGGGCAGCGTCGCCGGCATCCGGGAATTGTTCGGCCCCGGTTGCGGCTCCTTCGCCTTTCCCTATTCCGACGAGGGCCTGCCCGAGGCGCTGTTCGGAGAACTGTACGGCGATGGGGTCGACGTCACCTTCGGCACCTCCTGGCCGCGCCGCGGCGGTCCGCAGCGGCGGATTCAGCGGATCTGCTTCGAGAACGGTCCGGCGCCCGCGAAGCAGCAGCTGGTCAAGCGCCTGCTGCGCGGCGGTGCCGGCAACATGAAGCGCGCGCTCGCCGGCTGAGCGGTCCGGCCTATGAAACGCTCCCTCTCCCGTTGCGGGGGAGGGAGTTCTTGCCGTTGGCATAGGCGTTACGGGCGATGACCGCGCAGCAATTCCAAAGAGAAGTCCTATTCCTCCCTTTGGAATGCCTCCTTATCGTGCGCTGATCGCTTAAGCGTGATCCCTTTTCATTTCCCTTTATTTGTCCGCGGCGTAACACAAAATACCGCAATAGGAACACGCTGCGGTTTTGGTCGCTAATTCCCCCGCCTATCAGGCCCCCCGCGAGGAGATCGCTATGATCGAGCAAGCCACGCCGGCCAGCCCGAACCTGCTGGGTGGGGTTGCGGACGTGATGCCGACGGATGCCGCCCCGAAGGCGACGGACCGCGTCGTCCCCCCGTTGCTCGATCTCCAGCGGGCCGGCTGGGCCTTGCTGTGCACCGGCTGTGCTTTGGCGGCCTGGGGCCTCGCCTATGCGCTGATCCGCGTCGCTTTGTAAGGCCGCGCGAGACAGACCCATGGATTACCTGCCCCCGCCTCCCCCCGCCATCGAGCGTCCCGCCCAGCCGTCGCTGCTCGTCAGCGCGCGACGGACCGCTGAGGATGCACCGGTCTTTTACGTCGATGCCACGGACGGCGACGACCGCCGGTCGGGCCGCGGCCCGAAGGAGGCATGGAAGTCGCTGGAAAAGGTGAACGCCACCGCCTTCCCGCCGGGAAGCCGCGTGCTGTTCGAGCGCGGGGAAAGTTGGCGCGGCAGCCTGCTGGCCTCTTCCTCCGGCACGACCGACCGGCCGATCATCTACGGCGCCTATGGCAAGGGCGACGCGCCGGTGATCGACGCGCGGGGTGCCTCGGTCGCGGTCAGCCTGAACGGACGGACGAACGTCGCCTTCGACGGGCTGACCATCACCGGCGCGGCCGATACCGGCCTGCTGCTCGGCCCGCGGGCGCGCAACGTGTCGGTGACGAACGTGACCGTCGCGGGCAACGGCGGCTCCGGCATCGTCGTTGCCGGCACGTCGGATGGGCTGCGGATCGACGGGTCGGCCATCACCGGCAACGGCGCCTATGGAATCGTGCATTACGCGGCTGACAACACCGATCAGGTCATCACGCGCAACACCATTGCCGACAACGGCTGGCGCAAGGACGGCGGCGTCTATTCCGGCTGGAACGGGCGCATCCTGACCGGCGAGATCGCCCATAACCGGGTCTTCAACAACGGCGTCAACGGCGGCGAAGGCCGCTCCCACGGCCTTTACCACGACCAGGGGCAGGCCGGCAGCACGCTGAAGATCCACGACAACCTGGTTCACGACAACCCGCGCGGCGCCGGCATCCTGGCGAAGTCCAGCACCGAGATTTACCGCAACGTCATCTTCCGCAACGCCGACGCAGGCCTATCGCTCGGCCAGAACCGCGGAATCGACGTGACCTACCGGGTCTACGACAACGAGTTCTACGACAACAACGGCGGCGTCCTGCAGCACCAGAAGGGCAACGGCTCGATCACGCTGGAGTTGCGCGACAACCTCTTCCACCGCAACGGCAAGCGGGCCGCCATCATCATCGCCGACACCATCGACAAGGCCGTCACCGGCAACCGGGTCAACAACAGCGCCAGAACAGAGGCCAAAACCGAAACCCGGACCGGGACCACCGCCAACCATCCATCGGCCAACCATCCTTTGGCCAGCCAACCATCGGGAGGAACTGTGCAGGAAGCATCCGGAATGCGGCCGGAATCCGTGCGCTGACCTTGCCCCGATGTCCGCGGGCGAGCCGCGGGCCGGGCAAGGGAATGGCGCGTTCGAACAAGGGGGGGCATGTGAACACCAGCAGCAGCACCGTCGGTCAGTCGATCACCGACCGGCTGAAGAAAACCGTTTTCCGTTTCGACGCTTCCGACAAGGGGGAACTGCGCAGCTTCCAGCGCAAGATGTTCGGGGAACGGGTCTGGCAGGTGGACGACGCCTACAACCGCTGGCTCTTCGACGAGGTGCCCGACCGGGACGCGGACGGGCCGCAAGTCTGGGTGTGCAAGCGGCAGGGACAGATCGTCGGCCAGCAATGCGGGATTCCCTTCCGTCTGAAGGCGCGGGACCGGGAAATCCCGGCCTCCTGGGCCAACAGCCTGATGGTCCTGCCGGAATGGCGGATGCGCGGCGCCTTCACGCCCCTGGCGGAAGCACAGCTCGACAGCCGTCCGCTGGCCATGGCCATCCACATCTCGGACTCCGCCTACAAGGCCTACAGCAAAGCCGGCTGGATCGACATCGGCGCCCTGCCCGCCTACGTCTTCCCGCTGGACACGCGGCGCTGCCTGGAGGCGTCGTCGCTCCAAGGCCGCATGCGGACCATCGGGGCGATCGCCGGGCCGGCCCTGCACGGCGCGCGGATCGGCGGCCACCTGCTGAGCCGGGCGACCGGCGCGCGGTTTGAGGAGATCGGGCGGTTCGACGGGCGGGCCGACGCCATCTGGCGACGCGCCTCCCCGCATTACCCGCTGATCGCGCTGCGCGACCTGACGCATCTGCGTTGGCGCTACGACGCGATTCCCTGCGCATCGGACTACCGCCGCTTCATCCTGACGCGCGGGGGCGAGCCGCTGGGCTACGTGGTCCTGCGCCGCGAGACTTGGCGCAAGGAACCCTGCCTCGCCATCGTAGATTACTTGTGCGAGCCGAAGTGGCTGTGGGTCCTGCTGAGCCACACGCTGCGCATCGCCGCGACGGAGCGCGCGACCGCCCTGATCTGCCGGACGCTAAACAGGCGGGCGGAGCGGACCTTCCTCGCCATGGGCATGATGAAGGTGCCCGACCGCGTTGGCTTCCCGGTGCGGGTGATGGCGCACGCCGGGCCGGACGCCGGCATCGACCGCGACGCGTTCGCCGACCGCGGCAACTGGCTGCTGACCATGGGCGACGGCGACGCCAGCTTCCTGATGCACAACACCCTGCCCGAGACCGCCGGGCTGCAACCGGAGGGAGTCGCCGTCCAGGGATGACCGCGGTGCGAAGGAGCCGTCCGGCCGCCGACGCGCCGGTACGGCTCCTTTCGTCTATTCTGCCGGTGGTTACTCAAAAGGGGTTAATGAAGCGCCTTTCGGGAAGGTCATCCCTAAAGTCTCACAAGAAAGGTCACCCGATCAACTGACGGTGGTTCGGCCTTTTACGACGTTTACGGCTGCCACTTTTTCTATCACGATTGCTGGGTGCTTAGACAAAGCAGCCTAATGTATTCGGTGAGAGGAAACGCCGATCGATCAGTCTAATGAACAGCAAAAGCCAAGGCCCGATTTCAGATCCGGACCTTGGCTTCGGTTTTGTGTCGGTAAAATTGATCTCAGAGATACAGCGCGAATAACGGTGAAACCTCTACGAACAAGAGAGTCGGAAAAGGAGACGTCTTATGTCGAGCAATGAGTTTGCCGACCTGTTGGTGAGCGGGGGTTCGGTCGGCACGTCCGGCATTCCGGAAGCTCTGGCGACGCTGGAGTCGAAGATCGCGGCGGGCACCGCCAGCGTCGGCGTCATCGGCCTGGGTTACGTCGGCCTGCCTCTGGCGCGGCTGTTCGCGCGGGCCGGCTTCTCGGTGAAGGGCTTCGACATCGATCCGGAAAAGGTCGCCAGCCTGAACGGCGGCACCTCCTACATCGGCACCGTGTCGACCGACGAGGTCCGCGGGATGCTGGAGGAGGGCCGCTTCACGGCGACGGCGAACTTCCAGTCGCTGGCCGACATGGACGCCATCGTCATCTGCGTGCCGACGCCGCTGACCCGCAACCGCGAGCCGGACATGAGCTGCATCGAGGTCACCACCCGGCAGATCGCCCAGGTGCTGCGCCCCGGCCAGCTGATCGTCCTCGAGTCGACCACCTACCCCGGCACGACGCGCGAGGTGGTGCGCCCGATCCTGGAGAAGACCGGCCTCAACAGCGGCACGGACTTCCTGCTGGCCTTCTCGCCGGAGCGCGAGGACCCGGGCAACGAGACCTTCACCACCGCCCGCATCCCGAAGATCGTCGGCGGCGAGGACCCCAACGCCCTGCGCATCGCCTGCTCGATGTACGGCCGCGCGCTGGAGCGCGTGATCCCGGTCTCGTCGCTGGAAGCGGCCGAGGCGGTGAAGCTGACCGAGAACATCTTCCGCTGCGTCAACATCGCCCTCGTCAACGAGCTGAAGGTCGTCTACGACGCGATGGGCATCGACGTGTGGGAAGTGATCGAAGGCGCCAAGACGAAGCCCTTCGGCTACATGCCCTTCTACCCCGGCCCCGGCCTGGGCGGTCACTGCATCCCGATCGACCCCTTCTACCTGACCTGGAAGGCCCGCGAGTTCGACGTCGCCACCCGCTTCATCGAGCTGGCCGGCGAGATCAACACCCGCATGCCGCATTACGTGGTGGAGCGGCTGTCGCAGGCCATGGACTCCAAGCTGGGCCGCGCGTTGCGCGGGTCGCGCATCCTCGTGCTCGGCGTCGCCTACAAGAAGAACATCGAGGACATGCGGGAAAGCCCGGCGCTGAAGATCATCGATCTTCTCCAGGACCGTGGCTGCGAGGTCTTCTACTACGACCCGCATGTGCCGGAGCTTCCGGAGACGCGCCGTCTGGCCCGCATGGCCGGCACGCCGTCGGTCGCGCTGGAGGAAATCCAGGAAGGCGCCTTCGACGCCGCGATCCTGTGCACCGACCACGACTCCTTCGATCTGAAGGCCTTCCTGGACGGGCTGCCGCTGATCGTCGACACCCGCAACGCCTTCGGCAAGGCGGGCATCGTTGACGAGAAGATCATGAAGGGCTGACCGCCGGCCTGGACCCTAACCGACCGATCCTCAGGAGAATGGGATGGCCGCGTACACTCATGTAGACGGAGCCCTGGGGTCCGAAGCCAGCACCCGGGAGGTCGCGCTCCGCGACCTCCTCCAGGTGCTGCGCCGGCGCCGGAGCACGATCATCGCCAGCGTCCTGTGCTGCACCGCGCTGGCCACCACCGGTGCCCTGCTCTATGAGCCGCGGTTCACCAGCCAGGCCGTGCTCATCATCGACCCGCGCACGACGGAGGTCACGGACATCAACGCCGTGATCTCCAACCTCCCGCGCGAGGCGGCGGCGATCCGGACCGAAATCGACATGATCACCTCCAGCGCCACCGCCGCCAAGGTGGTGGACCGGCTGGGGCTGGTCCATGACCCGGAGTTCAACGGCGCCATCGAGCGGCCTTCGGCCATCGACCGGGCCATTGCCGGGATCAACGACACCATCGGCTACGACCTGTCGCCGCTGCGCCAGCAGATCACCGGTTACCTGAACTCCGCCGGCATCGGCGTGAAGGAGCCGACGTCGCCGGAGAAGGAGCGCGCCGCGGTCATCGCCGACGTTCGCCGCGGCCTGTCGGCGACCAGCGACGCGCAATCCTACACCATCGTCGTCTCCTTCAAAGCGAAGGAAGCCGACAAGGCGGCGCGCATCGCCAACGCCTTCGTGGACGAGTATCTGCTCGACCAGCTCCAAACGAAGCAGGAGGTCACCCAGCAGGCCAACAAGTGGCTGGAGGACCGCATCAACGAGCTGCGCGCCCAGGTCGAGGTGTCGGACAAGGCGGTGCAGGACTACCGCGCGCAGCAGGGCCTCGTGCTCGGCAGCGCCGGCGGCGAGACCTTCCTGTCGCAGCAGCTGGCCGAGCTGAACCGCGCCCTGGTCGTCGCCCAGACGGAGCGCGGCCGGGCGGAGGCGCGGGCGCAGAACGCCCGGATCGTCGCGCGCAGCCCGACCGAGGGCAACGCGGCGGAGGTGCTCGGCTCGCCGCTGATCCAGCGGCTGGGCGAGGAGGAGTCGGGCATCGCGCGGCGGCTGGCCGAATACCGCACGCGCTACGGCGACCAGCATCCGGCGGTTCAGGCCTACGTCAACCAGTTGACGAACCTGCGCCAGAAGATGCGCGAGGAAGCCACCAAGATCATGGCGGTGATCAACAACGAGGTCGAGATCGCCCGCGCCCGCGAGCGCGAGCTTGAGGCCGCGTTGAAGAAGCTGACCGCCGAGACCGCCGGCGAGCTGGGCGCCAACGTCCGTCTGGCCCAGTTGCAGCGCGAGGCCGACGCCAACCGCCGCGTCTATGAGGGGCTGCTCCAGCGTCTCGTCGAAACGCGCGAGCAGGACGACCTTCAGCAGCGCGACGCCCGCGTCGTGTCCAAGGCGGAGCCGCCGCTGGAGCCGTCCACCCCGGGCAAGAAGCTGTTCGTCGGCGGCGGTCTGGCCGTGGGCCTGCTGATCGGCATGTTCCTGGCCTTCCTGCGCGACCATCTGAACAAGACCTTCCGCAACACCCAGCATGTGGAGGAGACGATCGGCGTGCCGGCCATCGGGCTGGTGCCTTCCCTGCCGCATCACAAGAACGCCAAGCCGGAAGACTATGTCCTCGACCGTCCGCGGTCGGAGTACAGCGAGGCGGTGCGCGCCATCGGCGTGTCGCTCTACGCCCGCGGCGCCCTGAACACCGGCAGCGTGGTGATGGTCACCTCCGCCGTTCCCGGCGAGGGCAAGACCACCGTCTGCCTGACCCTGGCGCGCATGCTGGCGGCGTCCGGCCGCCGGGTGCTGCTTCTGGAATGCGACCTGCGCTGCCCGCGCATCGGGAACGTGTTGGGCGACAACGCCCCGGGCGACCTGAGCGACCTGATCGTCGGCAAGGCGGAATGGCAGGACGTGGTCCAGGTGGACGGCCGCAGCGGACTGCACTACGTCGTCGGCCGTCCGCATTGCGACCACCCGCAGGAGCTGCTTGGGTCGGAGAAGCTGGCGAGCATCATCAAGTTTGCCTCGCTCGAATACGACTGCGTCATCCTCGACACCCCGCCGATGGCGGTCGTGGCGGACGCGGGCGTGCTGACCCGGACGGCGACGGAATGCCTGTTCGTGGTGCGCTGGGAGCAGACGCCGCGCGCCGTCGTCCAGCGGGCCATCGACCGGCTGACCGAGCTGGGCCGCGACGTGACCAGCGTCGTGCTGAGCCGGGTGGACCTGAAGAAGCTGGCCCGCACCGACGCGTCGGAAGAGGCCTACGGCATGAACGAGGCGCGCCGCTACTACACGCGCTGACCATGACGTGACGGCGGAAACGCCCGGCGCCCCGGCGGCCGGGCGTTTCCGTACCCCAAGGGACCAGTTGGTCCCGGGGGGTTCATCGGGGGAACAGGATGAGTGCAACGCCATTTCCGCGAAACCGAGCCGCTCTGGCGGCGGCGCCCGCTGCGGACGCGCCGCCCGCCCGGCCACGGACGCCGCCGCTCCTGCGCAGCGCGGCCGACCTGACGCCCAGCCTGTTCGATCAGGTTGTGTGCGCCATCGGCCTGATCCTGCTGTGGGACGCGCTGCTGTCGGTGATGATGTCCGCGCCCTCGCAGCGCTTCATCCTGCGCGCGGGCGGCGCGCCGGAATCCTCCGGCGACACCATCAAGCAGCTCATCTTCGCCGGCCTCTACGCCACGGCCCTGCTGCGGATCGTCATGCTCCACGGCGTCCGGGCCTTCCGCTATCTCAGCATTCCCATGGCGCTCATGGTCGTTCTGGCCATCGCGTCCAGCCAATGGTCGCATGACCCGTCGCTAACCGTCCGCCGCAGCGTGGCCCTGGTCGGCACGACCATCTTCGGCCTCTATGTCGGCCTGTCCTACGGCGAGGTCGCACTGGCCCGGCTGATCCACCGCGCGGTCTTCGTGCTGGCGGTGCTGAGCGCGCTGCTCGCGGTCGGCCTGCCGAGCTACGGCCTGATGCCGGCGGAGCAGGGGTCGCAGTGGCGCGGCGTCTTCTCCCACAAGAACGGGTTGGGCGACGCCATGGCCTTCGGCCTGACCGCCGGGCTGTTCGTGCTGCGCTCCCGCCCGGTGACCGACACCATGGCGCTGGTCTGGCGTCTGGGCACCTTCGCCATCATGGCCGGCTGTCTCGCCATGTCGGGCTCCGCCACGGCGCTGATCGTCGCCATGGCCGGCATGACCTTGGTGATGCTGGTCACCCACCGGCAGGACGCCGGGTCGCTGGCGCTGGAGCTGTACGGCGGCACCATGGTCATCATGCTGGCCGCCATCTTCGCGCTGCTGAACCTGGAAAGCATCGTCGCGCTGCTCGGCCGCGACATCACGCTGACGGGGCGCACGCTGATCTGGGACTTCGCCTTCCGGATGATCGAGCAGCAGCCGGTGCTGGGCTACGGCTTCAGCGCCTTCTGGTCGGGGCTGGACGCGCCGGGCGCGCTGTTCTGGCGCACCTCGGGCCGCTTCGACATCCACGCCCACAACGGCTTCATCCAGACGACGCTGGACGTCGGCCTGCTCGGCCTCGGCCTCTTCCTGGTGGCCTATGCGATCTACCTGTCGCGGATCGCCCGGATCGTCCCGGTCGACCGCAGCGGGGCGGCGCGCTGGCACATCGTCTTCGCCATGATGCTCCTGCTCGGCAACGTCGCGGAAAGCAGCCTGCTGATCCAGAACGGCCTGCTGTGGTTCCTCTTCACCGCCTTCCAGACGCGGCTGGCCAAGACGGTCCACGCCCACGCGCTGACGCCACGCCCGTCGCCGGGGCGGCGGCCCAGGCTGCGCGACGGCATCCCTGTGGCGGAGTCGCGGTCATGATGTCGAGCGGCTTCGCCTTCTTCGCGACCCGGATCGCCGTCGGCATCCTGGGCTTCGCGGCGGTCGCGGTCTTCTCGCGCATCGTCACGCCGGAGGCCTACGGCCATTACGCCCTGGTGATGGCGGCGGCGGCGGCGATCAACGCCTGCGGCTTCTCCTGGATGGGCCTGTTCGTCCTGCGCAAATGCGGCGGCGACGCGGCCGAGCGGGACGCTTGGCTCTCCACCGTGGTCACCGCCTTCTTGGTGGTGGCCTGCGGGGTGCTCGCCATCCTGGGCGCGGTGGTGGCCTTCTACCCCGGCATGAACGGCATCGACTATGTGCTGTATCTGCCGGTCATCGCGATCCTGATCTCCTGGTTCGACCTGTCGATCCAGATGTCGCGGGCCCGGCTGAAGGGCTCGGTCTTTGCGGCCAAGTCCTTCGCCAAGGCGCTGTTCGGGCTGGCGCTCGGCTCCGCCTTCGTGCTGATCGGCTGGAAGGAGGAGGGGCTGCTGCTCGGCACCAGCATCGGCTTCCTGCTGGTCACGGCGATCTGGCTGCGTTCCGACCTGAAGGGCATTTCGCTGCGCTGGCCGGCGCGGGAGCGGGTCGGCCTTCTGCTGACCTTCGGCGGCCCGCTGATGCTGAGCTTGATGGTCGGCTGGGCGCTCGATTTCGCCGACCGCTTCCTGATCTACTGGTTCATCGGCGAGGCGGCGGCCGGCGCCTACGCCATGGCCTTCGACCTCGCCAAGCAGCCGATCATGCTGGTGGCGTCGGCGGCCTCGCTGGTCACGCTGCCGATGGCGTCGCGCGCCTTCGACAGCGCCGGTCCGCGCGCCGCGCGGCCAATCATGGCGCAGAACCTGACGATCCTGCTGCTGGTCTGCCTGCCCCTGGTGCTCATGGAGGTCATCTCCGCCCAGGGCATCGTCGGGCTGCTTCTCGGCGAGGCGTACCGCGAGACCGGTGCGGCGATCATGCCCCTCGTCGCCCTGTCGGTCTTCATCAGCATCCTGCGCATCTACCACTTCGACCTGTCGCTGCACCTGACCAAGAAGACCGGCTACATCCTGAAGCTGACCATGCTGACGGCGGTGCTGAACGTCGGCGCCAACCTGTTCCTGATCCCGCGCTTCGGCGTGATCGGGGCGGCCTACGGCTCGCTGGCGGCCCAGCTCGGCTGGGTGGTGGCCGCGGTCCTCCTGATGCCGCGGGCCGGCGTTCTGGCGGTACCGGTGAAGGATCTTCTGAAGGTGACCACCGCCGCCCTGCTCTTCGCCGCCGGACTGAAGATCGCGGCGATGGAAAGCGACCTGCTGCTCGTCCAACTCGCCCCGGCGGGCAGCCTCTATCTGCTGGCCCTGGCCGTGCTCAACCCCGCCAACCTGATGGGTCAGGTGCGGATCGCGCTGGCCCGGCTGAAACGCACCCGATCCCCGGCATGAACCCCATGAACAGGCGTGAGGAAGGAACAGGCATCATGTCGAAAAAGCTGGTGGTTTGCGTGTGCACCTACCGCAGGCCGAAGGATCTTCACCGCACGTTGCTGTCGCTGGAGGGGCTGACCTTCAACCCCGATGCCCCGCTGGACGTCGAGGTGCTGGTGGTGGACAACGACCCGGCGCGCTCCGCCGAACCGCTGTGCCGCGAGATGGCGCAGGACTGGCGCTTCCCCATCCGCTACGCGGCGGAGCCGGTGCCGGGCATTCCCGCCGCCCGCAACCGCTGCCTGGACGAGACCACGGACGCCGACCTGATCGCCTTCATCGACGACGACGAGGTGGCGAGCCCCGGCTGGTTGGACTGGCTGGTGACGGCCATGGAGCGCACCGGCGCCGCCGTGGTCGCCGGCCCCGTCCTGCCGATCTACGAGAAGCGCCCGCCCGACTGGCTGACCAAGGGGCGCTTCCACGACCTGCAGCGCATGCCCACGGGCAGCGAGCCGGCCTATTGCGCCACCGGCAACGTGCTGTTCCGCCGCTCCATCCTGAAGGGCGGCGTGCGCTTCGATCCGGAGCTGAGCCTGTCCGGCGGCAGCGACGTGCTGTTCTTCGAGCAGATCCGCCGTCAGGGCCACCGCATCGTCTGGTGTGACGAGGCCACCATCGAGGAGCATGTGCCGGCCAGCCGCATGACCGCGCGCTGGATTCTGCGCCGCGCCTTCCGCCTGGGCACCTGCGTGTCGCTGACCGAGGCCAAGCTGAACGGCCAGCGCCGCACGCTGGTGAAGCGCTCCACGCTGGGCCTCGCGCACATCGCGCTGAACCTCGCCGCCCTGCCCCTAGTGCCGATGGTGATGGCCTTCGACACGAGCTGGCCGATCCGCCGTCTCCAGAAGATCTGCGTCGGCAGCGGCTATCTCTACGGCCTGATGGGCTTCCAATATCTGGAGTACAAGCGATGAAGGACGCCGAGATGAAGGGCGAGAAGGCGAAGGGTGGTGCGGCGGAAGCCCCTCCCGTCACCGTCAGCGCGGTCATCCCGACGCGCAACCGCCCGCATCTGGTGCTGAACGCCGTTGAAAGCGTGCGCGCCCAGACGATCAAGGATCTGGAGATCGTCGTTGTCGTCGACGGGCCGGACCCCGCGACCGTCGCGGCGCTGGAGGCGGTGGAGGACCGCCGCCTGCGCATCGTGCAGAACCCGGCGTCGCTCGGTCCCGCGGGGGCGCGCAACGCCGGTGTGCAGGCGGCGCTGGGCGAGTGGATCGCATTCCTGGACGACGATGATTCCTGGGCACCGGAGAAGCTGGAACGGCAGCTCGCCGCCGCCAAGGCGTCGGGCGCCAAGCTGCCGGTGGTGTCCTGCAGCACCAGCGTCAGCATCGGCGAGCGCCGCTACGTCTGGCCGCAGCGGCGGCCGGAGCCGGGCGAGCCGATCAGCGATTACCTGATCGACCGCCGCAGCCCGCTGTCCCGCCCCGGCTATCTCGCCACCCCGACCATCATGGTGCCGCGCTCGCTGGCGCTCGCCGTGCCGATGCCGGACTACCGCCATTTCGAGGATTGGGGCTGGCTGTTCCGCGCGCTGGACCAGCCGGGCGCGGAGTTGGTCTTCGTCGACGAGCCGCTGTGCTTCGTGGAGATCGACGAGGGTCGCGCCTCGCTGCATTCGGTGGACGACTGGCGGCAGGCCTTCGAGTGGGCACGCACGCACCGTCCGCTGATGACCGGCAACGCCTACGCCGCCTTCCTGATGACCAAGGTCGTCGGCATGGCTCGCCGCGAGGGCGACTGGAACGCCGTCCGCCGCCTGCTGGCCGAGGCGACCCGGGCGGGCGACCCGAAGATGCGGCATTACCTGATGTTCTTCGGGACCTGCGTGGTGCCGCCGTCCTTCCACCGCCGGGTGCGCGCGGCGACGCATTCGGACGCCGCGACGGCGTGAGGCCAGTTCAGACGTTGCGGCGTCTGGCCCCCACCCTAACCCCTGTCTCTTATACACATCTG